>NZ_JBXWKZ010000042.1:0-16347 GCF_058191515.1 Staphylococcus sp. CoH_129_LAB_1
GTATGACGAACTGCGATTAATTCATCATCTTCTTTAAAGCCAATCGCGATTTTACCATTTTTATTAATATGAGAGAAGTTACTTAATGCAGAACGTTTAACAATACCTTTTTTAGTAGCAAAGACTAAGAAACTGTTCTCATCTTCTAAATCTCTTACCGCAATCATTGTACTAATCACTTCATCATTTTCAAGTTCGATAGCATTAATGACTGGAATACCTTTTGATTGACGAGATAATTCAGGTACTTCGTATCCTTTTAGCTTATAAACTCGACCTTTATTCGTAAAGAATAAAACATTATCATGTGTACTTAACGTTACAAGTTGACTGACAAAGTCTTCTTCTAAGGTATTCATACCTTGTACACCTCGTCCACCTCTATTTTGTGAACGATAGGTAGATACAGGTAAGCGTTTAATATAGTTGTTATGACTTAAAGTGATAACGATTTGTTCTTCAGGAATTAAATCTTCATCTTCTAATTGGTCTAAACCGCCCAATTGAATTTCAGTACGACGTTCATCGCCGAAACGTTCTTTAATTTCAGTAAGCTCATCACGAACCAGTTGAAGTAATACATCTTCATTGGCTAAAATTTCTTCTAATTCTGAAATATAGCTTAATAATTCATTATACTCATTTTCAATTTTATCGCGTTCTAATCCAGTTAAACGACGTAAACGCATATCTAAAATAGCTTGAGCTTGACGTTCTGACAATTTAAATCGTTCTTGTAATGTTTCCATAGCTACTTTATCTGTGTCAGACTCACGAATAATAGAAATAATTTCATCAATGTGATCAAGCGCAATTCTTAAACCTTCTAAGATATGTGCACGATCTTTCGCTTTTTTCAAATTGTATTCTGTACGACGACGTACAACTGTTTTTTGATGTTCTAAATATTCAACAAGTGCTTCTTTTAAGTTAATTAATTTAGGACGACCATTTACAAGTGCAATCATATTTACACCAAATGATGTTTGTAATGGCGTGTGTTTATATAAATTATTTAAAATAACATTTGCATTGGCATCTTTACGTACATCAATCACAACTCTTACCCCTGTACGTAAACTTGTTTCGTCACGAAGATCTGTGATGCCTTCAATTCTTTTCTCACGTGCTAATTCTGCAATTTTCTCAATCATTCTTGCTTTATTCACTTGATATGGAATTTCAGTCACAACAATACGCTGACGGCCACCGCCACGTTCTTCTATCGACGCACGTGCACGCATTTGAATAGATCCACGACCTGTTTCATAAGCACGTCTGATACCACTTTTACCTAAAATTAAACCAGAAGTTGGAAAATCAGGACCTTGAATATCTTCCATTAATTCTGAAATTGTCACATCAGGATTTTGACTTAAACGTAATACCCCGTCAATCACTTCTGTTAGATTATGTGGTGGAATGTTTGTAGCCATACCAACTGCAATCCCTGAAGCACCATTAACTAAAAGGTTAGGAAAACGTGAAGGTAAGACTTCGGGCTCTCTTTCCGTACCATCATAGTTATCTAAGAAATCAATAGTATCCTTATTGATATCACGTAAAAGCTCTAATGTAATTTTGGTCATTTTTGCTTCGGTATAACGCATTGCCGCAGCACCGTCACCATCCATTGAACCAAAGTTACCTTGACCATCAACAAGAGGATAGCGATAGCTAAATGTTTGTGCCATTCTTACCATAGCGTCATAAATTGAAGAGTCACCGTGTGGATGATATTTCCCCATAACGTCCCCAACAATACGTGCTGATTTTTTATAAGGTTTGTCCGGAGTCATTCCTTGTTCATTTAGACCATATAAAATACGACGATGTACAGGTTTTAAACCATCACGTACATCTGGTAATGCACGCGAAACGATAACGCTCATCGCATAGTCTAAGAATGATTCGCGCATTTCGTTGGTTATATTTCTTTCATTAATTCTTGATTGTGGTAGAGAATCAGCCATCAAGATATCCTCCTTTTATAGTCAGTTCACATTAAGTCAGATTAGAAATCTAAATTAGCATAAACTGCATTATCTTCAATAAATTGTCTACGGTTTTCAACAATATCTCCCATTAACATTTCAAATGTTTGATCCGCTTCTACTGCATCTTCAAGTTTTACTTGTAGCATCATACGATTTTCAGGATTCATTGTTGTTTCCCATAATTGATCCGCATTCATTTCACCTAAACCTTTATAACGTGAAATTTGCCATTTCGGAGTAGGATTTAGCTCAGATTTCAATTTATCCAATTCACGATCGTTAAAGACGTAATATTTTTGTTTGCCTTGCGTTAATTTATATAATGGTGGTTGTGCAATATAGACATATCCAGCTTCAATCAATGGACGCATAAATCTGTAAAAGAATGTAAGCAATAACGTACGAATATGTGCCCCATCTACATCAGCATCTGTCATGATAACAATTTTATGGTAACGTGCTTTAGAAATATCAAACTCGCCACCAATACCTGTACCAAATGCTGTAATCATTTGCCGAATTTCATTGTTATTTAAAATACGATCTAAACGCGCTTTTTCAACATTTAATATTTTACCTCTTAAAGGTAAAATAGCTTGTGTTTTTGAGTCACGTCCTTCTTTTGTAGACCCCCCGGCAGAGTCACCCTCTACTAAGAAAATTTCACTTTCTTCAGGATTTTTACTTGAACAATCTGCCAGTTTACCAGGTAGACTTGAAATCTCTAACGCTGATTTACGACGTGTCACTTCACGTGCTTTTTTAGCAGCTACACGTGCTCTTGAAGCCATAATCCCTTTTTCAACAATAACTCTTGCTACACTTGGATTTTCATATAAAAATCGTTCAAAGTGTTCTGAGAATAATCGATCAACAATTTGACGGACTTCAGAGTTACCTAATTTTGTTTTCGTTTGACCTTCGAATTGTGGATCGCCATGTTTTATAGATACAACCGCTGTTAATCCTTCACGTGTATCTTCACCTGAAAGACGTTCCTTATCATCTTTAATAATTTTACTTTGGGTACCATAACTGTTTAAAACACGTGTAAGTGCACGTTTAAAGCCATCTTCATGTGTACCACCTTCATATGTGTGGATATTATTCGCATATGATAATAAGTTTGTAGCATATCCGCTATTATATTGCATGGCAATTTCTACTTCGATATCATCTTTTGTTTGATGGATATATATAGGATTTTCATGGATAGGATCTTTGTTTTCATTTAATAATTCAACGTAAGATTTAATACCGCCTTCATAGTGATATGTATCTTCACGCTGCTCATCGTCTTCGCGCTCATCTCTTAATGTAATAGAAATACCTTTATTTAAAAAAGCTAATTCTCTAATACGTTTTTGAAGTATCTCATAGTTATATACAGTAGTTTCAGTAAATATATCGCTATCTGCTTTAAAGCGAATGACTGTACCAGTTTTATTTGTGTTACCTACTTCTTTAAGATCAAATTGCGGCATACCTTTTTTGTATGCTTGATGATAAATTGTTTCATTGCGGTGTACATAAACTTCTAAATCTTGTGATAACGCATTTACTACAGAAGAACCTACGCCGTGTAGTCCACCAGATACTTTGTATCCGCCACCACCGAATTTACCTCCAGCATGAAGCACAGTAAGAATAACTTCTACTGCGGGACGCCCCATCTTTTCTTGGATATCGACAGGAATACCTCGTCCATTGTCAGTCACTTTAATCCAGTTGTCTTTCTCAATCACTACTTCAATTTGATTTGCATATCCAGCTAGAGCTTCGTCAATACTATTATCAACAATTTCCCATACTAGATGGTGCAATCCTCTTTCTGAAGTTGAACCAATATACATACCAGGGCGTTTACGAACCGCTTCAAGTCCTTCTAATACTTGTATTTGTCCAGCACCATAGTTATCTGTGTTGTTTACATCTGACAATGTATTCACCATCACTTTCTATTACTTAATAATTTCACCTTGATTAATTCGGTAAAGTTTCGCATTATTCATGATTTCATGATCAATACCGTCTACCGATGTGGTTGTTACAAATGTTTGTACTTTATGTTGAATTGTACTGAGTAAATGCGTCTGACGAGAATCATCAAGTTCACTTAAGACGTCATCTAATAACAAAATCGGATACTCTCCGACTTCAATGTTTATTAATTCTATTTCTGCTAATTTAATTGATAAAGCTGTTGTTCTCTGTTGACCTTGAGATCCATACGTTTGTGCATCCATGTCATTCACATTAAATCCTAAGTCATCTCTATGTGGGCCGTACAAGCATATTGCTCTATCCATTTCACGTTGTTGATGTTCATTCAATAACGTAATAACCTCATCTAATAATTCATTCTTATTTTTACTTGTATCACTAAGTTTAATGCTTGGTAAATATTCTAAAGATAATGTTTCGCGTTGATTAGTAATGCCAGCATGGATAGGTTGTGCTAAAGCCTCTAATTCTTCAATAAATTGCTCGCGTCTTAATGTGACATTAAGTGCATATTGTGCAAATTGTTGGTTTAAAACTTCTAGCATTGTTTTATCTGTTTTTTGACCAAATTGTAACTGCTTAAGATAATTATTTTTTTGTTTAAGAATACGTTGATATTGAGCTAAATCGTTGAGATATACTGCAGAAATTTGACCTAATTCCATATCTATAAATCGTCTTCTAATTTGAGGAGAGCCTTTAACAATATTTAAGTCTTCAGGCGCAAAAAGAACCACGTTTAGATGTCCAACATACTGTGTTAGTCGACTTTGTTCCAAGTGGTTCACTTTAACTTGTTTACCTTTTTTAGTTATATACATCGTTAATGGCATGGTTCCATGTCTATAACTTAGCTCACCCTCTATTTTAGCATACTCAGAGTTAAACCGTATAAGTTCCTTGTCATTCGAAGTTCGATGACTTTTAGCTAAAGCAAGCACGTAAATTGATTCAAGCAAATTTGTCTTTCCCTGAGCATTTTCTCCAATAAGAATATTCACTTCAGGATGACAATTTAGTGTAACCGCTTCATAGTTACGATAATTTTCTAGTTGGAGTGTTTTAAGCTTCATTGCTCACCTTGATGAATAATAATAAATGAATCAATGTCTGGAATATCAGGGAAGTCGATACGATCTTGGTCAGCTAGCTTTTTTCCACGACGTGTTTCACGTTCGCCATTTAATAAAACATCGTAATCTTGTAAGAACCATTTTGCTTGTCCGCCTGATTCAATGATGCCTTCTGTTTTAAGAAATTGACCTAACGTAATTTCGCCTTCAACTATTACTTCTTGAACCAAAATAATCACTCCATTTCTTTATATATCATTACTTTATTATACCTTTTTTAGGAATAAATTTCATTCAAAACGGAAAGTGAAACCGTTTACTTTTCGATAAATTTTTGCTATTTTAAATTGTTATATTAAAATTGAGAAATTTTTTAAAATTACACCAAAATAATAAGAGGCTATATTTCAATTTTTAATTTTAAGACCTATTTTAGCGACATATAATGATTTATAGATTAAACCTACGTTTTAATTAATTTAGCTTCAATATGGACCTTTGAGACAGCTTAAAATTGTTTTTAAAAATAAAAAAAGTAGAACATGAATTCAATAAGAACTCTGTCCTACTTCAAATTTTTGTTTAATATTTAATCACTAGTATGTTCTGATTGGTAAAATGAGTTGAGTAACTGAATCATCTTCTTTTGGTTTTAAGATAAATGGTTTCATCGTACCAAAGAATTCTACTTCAACTTCATCGTTGTCAATCGCTTTTAATGCATCCATCATATATTTTGAGTTGAATGAAATCTTTAGATTGCCACCTTCAACATCAGTTGCTGTAACTTCTTCTTTTACTGTACCAATTTCTGGTGATGTAGAAGATAATTCTACAACTTCATTTCCAGTACTTAGTTTAATAACGTTATTTCCACCTTCACGTGCAAGTAATGACGCACGATCTATTGCATGATAGAATTCTCCGTTATCTAATCCTAATTTGATTTCATAGTTTTCAGGGAAAAGACGTGTTGTATCAGGATAATGACCTTCTAACAAACGTGAAATAAAGTTCACGTTACCGACTTTAAACAATACTTGGTTAGATGCAAAGAAGATATCAATTTCTTCATCATTATCACTCATAATTTTATTTAATTCAGACAGAGCTTTACCTGGAATAATAACATTTTTATTCTCAGATACATCTTCAAGCTTTAATTTTCTTACAGCCAAGCGGTGTGAATCAGTAGCAGTGCATATTAATTCATTATCTTGTATAAGCCAGTTCACACCAGTTAATACTGGGCGTGTTTCTGAGGTGGACACCGCAAAGTTTGTTTGTGCAATAATATTTTTAAGCACTTTTACTGATAATTGAATTGCATCATCACGTGATACTTGTGGTAATAATGGATATTGTTCTGGATCTAAACCACTTAAATTAAATTCTGAATGCCCTGATGTGATAAGTGTTTGGAACTGTTCGTTGGTCGATAATTTAACATCTTTACCTGGTAATTTTTTAATGATGTCAACAAAGAAACGACCAGGAAGAACAACTGATCCAGTTTCAGTAATGTCAACAATATCTTCTCCGTCTACTTGTTTAGGAATCGTGATTTCAATTGAAATTTCTGAGTCAGAACCAGTTAAAATAACGTTATTATCTTTAGCATTAATCTTGATACCTGTTAAAATTGGTAAAGTTGTTCTTGGTGAGATTGCTTTTAACGTGTCATTCAATTGCGTAATAAAGTAATCTCTTTTTATTGTAAATTCCATTATTAATTTAAACTCCTTCCAGTCGTTTATATTTAAATTATATAGGTTTTAAAATCATAGTAATAGTAGTAGGGCTTGTGGATTAGTGGATATGTAAGGAAATCCCTTTGGTAGCAAAGTTATACACATGTGGATAAGTTGTTGATGGTGTGTATTACTTTTTAACATTATCCACAATTAAATATTATCTAAATGAGTTCCTTACTTATAAAATAATTAGAAAAACTCTCATTTCTGATGTTCAAGTTAATCATTTAATAACACTGTTATATAACAGATGTTTATTTCCTACTACTGTTTGCGTATTTCTTTTTCCAAATCTTCAACTTCTTGTTTGAAAATTGGATCTGATTTAATATCATTTGAAATTTTTTCGTGCGCGTGAATAACCGTAGTATGATCACGTCCTCCAAATTCCTCACCAATCTTAGGTAATGAAAAATCAGTCAATTCTCTAGATAGATACATTGCGATTTGTCGTGGATATGCAATCGACTTTGTTCTTTTTTTAGCACTAAAATCTTCAATGCGTACATTGTAATAATGTCCAACTACTTTTTGAATATCTTGAATCGAGATTTTTTTAGATTTAGGAACTTGAATAATATCTTTTAATGCTTCAGCAGCAAGTTCTGTCGTAATTGGCTTACCTTGTAATTTTGAATAAGCAAGTAAACGTGTTAAAGCTCCTTCAAGTTCACGAATATTTGATTGAATTTGATTTGCAATATAATTCAATGCTTCAGCTGGAATTTCTAAATTCTCTTCTTCGATTTTTTTCTGCAAAATTGCCATACGTGTTTCATAGTCTGGCGGTGTGATATCAACAATGAGACCCCATTCAAATCGAGAACGTAAGCGATCTTCAAGTTTTGATATTTCTTTAGGTGGACGATCACTTGAAATAACAATTTGCTTTTTATTTTGATGTAATTCATTAAATGTATGGAAAAATTCTTCTTGCGTTTGCTCTTTATTCTGAATGAATTGAATATCATCGATTAATAACACGTCGATATTTCTATATTTTTCTCTAAATGCTTCAGGTTCATTATTACGAATTGATTTAATAAAATCATTTGTAAATTTTTCACTTGAAGTGTAAAGCACTTTAGCATTCGGTTTATTACTTAAGACGTGATGACCAATCGCATGCATTAAATGTGTTTTTCCTAATCCTACGCCTCCATAAATAAATAATGGATTGTATGCTTGTGCAGGTGCTTCAGCTACTGCTAGACTTGCTGCGTGCGGGAAGCGGTTACCAGGTCCAATCACAAACGTATCAAACGTATTATGAGTATTAAATTGATCGATATCATCATGACTATCCTCAATGGCAGGTGCTTTTTTTGCAGTATTTGACTGTTTACGACTCGTTTCATCCAGTTCAGCGAGTTGTTCAGCAGTGAAAAACTTCGGATCAACGTCATAACCAATGATGTCTTTCATAATTGTTTGAATTACATCTTTATAATTTGAGTTTAACCAATCAGCATAAAACTCATGAATAACAAAGATGTAAGCAACATTGTCACGAATTTCTTTGAGTTCAGTGTCTTTTAAAAACGTATTAAACGTTGTTTTAGAAATCTCTGACTCAGCTACTTCTAATACCTTTTTCCAAATTTCTTGTTCCGACATATATAAACTCCATCTTTCTATAAATTTAAGACTTATACACAATTATTATAAGAGTGGATAAAAATAATCACAGCATGTTAATAATTATCCACAAGTTAATAACATTCGGTGGATAACTTTATATATGCTATGATTTATACACAGTAAAAACACTTATAGGATTTATAAGAAAAACCTATAAGATAAATGATTCAGACGACTTATCCACATAATTATACTTTTTAACTACAATAGATGTCAAATGGCTGTGAATATGTTTGTAATTTTGGTATAAATCTGTGAATATATTATTGATTATCCACAAAAAATTAAATACTATATGTGAATAAGTGGATAAAAAACAGTAACATTATTTAATGTACTATAACAGGTCTTGGGAAATAATTTATAAACGTGTATTAAATATGTATAAAATTGAACAACTTCAAAATTTCTAATATGTATAAATATTAAAAACAATTAAGAAATAAGGATAATTTATTTTTTTAAATCATTAATTGGTTTCAAAAGCTGCTTGCTTTATAAATGGTAATTTGTTATATTGTAGTAGTTGCTTGAATTATGACTAGATAAAATCGAATTGAATCAAAATAATTTGATGTTAAAAATTATAATTTATCTATTAAAGTAGTCAGGTTCATTAAAAGTAGACTTAGTGAACGAGATATAACATGTAGATGGAGGTGTTTTGCATGGTAAAACGTACTTATCAACCAAATAAACGTAAACATAGTAAAGTTCATGGTTTCAGAAAACGCATGAGCACTAAAAATGGCCGTAAAGTTTTAGCGCGCCGTCGTCGTAAAGGCCGTAAAGTTTTATCAGCATAAGATCACTGACTTCTCAGTGGTCTTTTTTTTCGTTTTAAACAAACACATTTTAATAGATAGTTGTAACATAAAGAACAATGTAAGCGAGTGAATTAAGCATGGAGAAAGCTTATCGTATAAAAAAGAATAATGATTTCCAAAAAATCTATAAAAAAGGGAAGTCAGTAGCAAATAGACAATTTGTTGTTTATACATTAAAAAATGAGTATGAACATTTTCGTTTAGGCATTAGCGTTTCTAAAAAAATTGGAAATGCTGTAACTAGAAATCGTATTAAGCGTGCCATTAGAGAAAACTTTAAAGTGCATAAGCTAGATATTATTTCTAAAGATATTATTGTAATAGCAAGACAACCAGCTAAAGACATGTCGACTTTAGAGATTCAAAGCAGTTTAGAACATGTACTAAAAATAGCAAAGGTATTTAATAAAAAAATTAAGTAACTTAATACTAACGTCAGTCTTACGTTAGACAAACCGAAGTCTAACTCAATGGTTTTCAAACAATATGTTCGCAATTTAATTAGAAACTTATTACAATATTATATTGAAATTTTACTTAACTAGGGAGGCGAGAATGGATAATGGATTTTGATACAATTACAAGTATTTCAACTCCAATGGGAGAAGGTGCAATTGGTATTGTACGGTTATCTGGTCCAGAAGCGGTTGAAATAGGAGATAAGTTATATAAAGGAAAGAAAAAATTAAAAGACGTTGCTTCACATACTATTAATTACGGCCATATTATAGATCCTGAAACACAGGAAGTTGTCGAAGAGGTTATGATTTCAGTTTTACGTGCGCCTAAGACATTTACACGTGAAGATATTATTGAAATTAATTGCCATGGCGGTATTTTGACAATTAATCGTATATTAGAACTTACAATGACACATGGTGCTAGAATGGCAGAACCTGGAGAATATACTAAACGTGCATTTTTAAATGGCCGAATTGACTTATCTCAAGCAGAGGCTGTAATGGACTTCATTCGTTCTAAAACGGATAGAGCCTCTAAAGTTGCAATGAATCAAATTGAAGGTCGTTTGAGTGATTTAATTAAACGACAACGTCAATCGATATTGGAAATTCTTGCCCAAGTTGAAGTGAATATTGATTATCCTGAGTACGATGATGTTGAAGATGCAACAACGGAATTTTTACTCGCACAATCTAAAAAAATTAAAAATGAAATTGATCAATTATTAGAAACAGGTACTCAAGGTAAGATTATGAGAGAAGGATTATCTACAGTTATTGTTGGTAAACCGAATGTTGGTAAATCTTCGATGCTAAATAATCTTATTCAAGATAATAAAGCGATTGTAACTGAAGTAGCTGGAACGACTCGAGATGTATTAGAAGAATACGTTAACGTACGTGGTGTGCCATTAAGACTTGTTGATACAGCAGGTATTCGTGATACAGAAGATATTGTAGAAAAAATAGGTGTAGAGCGCTCCCGTAAAGCATTAAGCGAAGCGGACTTAATACTTTTCGTGTTAAATAACAATGAGCCTTTAACTGAAGAAGATCGTACGTTATATGAAGTAATAAAAAATGAAGATGCGATTGTTATTGTTAATAAAACAGATTTAGAACGTCGATTAGATATTGAAGAAGTTAAAAATATGATAGGGGATATGCCACTTATTCAAACGTCAATGTTAAAACAAGAAGGTATCGACGAATTAGAATTACAAATAAGAGATCTATTCTTTGGTGGAGAAGTACAAAATCAAGATATGACTTATGTTTCAAACTCTAGACATATCTCACTTTTAAAACAAGCAAGACATACAATTCAGGATGCCATTGATGCAGCTGAATCTGGTATTCCTATGGATATGGTTCAAATTGATTTAACTCGCACATGGGAATTATTAGGAGAAATTATTGGAGAATCAGCAAGTGATGAATTAATTAACCAGCTATTTAGTCAATTCTGTTTAGGAAAATAATAAAAATAAGACGGTCAGTAGTCTAAAATAAATAATAATTAAGGAAAATTAGGGAGGTCAATTCAATGGTTCAAGAATATGACGTAATTGTTATTGGTGCTGGTCATGCTGGAATTGAAGCAGGATTAGCTTCAGCAAGACGTGGTGCTAAAACTTTAATGTTAACCATTAATTTAGATAATATTGCTTTTATGCCGTGTAATCCATCAGTCGGTGGACCAGCAAAAGGAATAGTTGTACGTGAAATCGACGCATTAGGTGGCCAAATGGCTAAAGCAATTGATAAAACGCACATTCAGATGCGTATGCTTAATACTGGTAAAGGTCCAGCAGTTCGTGCATTGCGTGCTCAAGCTGATAAAGTGCTTTATCAACAAGAAATGAAACGTGTTATTGAAGATGAAGATAACTTAGATATTATGCAAGGCATGGTAGACGAATTGATGATTGAAAATAATGAAGTTAAAGGTGTACGTACGAATATAGGTACGGAGTATCATGCAAAAGCTGTAGTTATCACAACAGGTACATTTTTACGTGGCGAAATTATTTTAGGTAATATGAAATATTCAAGTGGTCCCAACCATCAGCTTCCATCTATTTCATTAGCGGATAATTTAAGAGAACTTGGATTTGAAGTCGTGCGTTTTAAAACTGGGACACCACCACGCGTGAATTCTAAAACAATTGACTATTCTAAAACTGAGATTCAACCTGGCGATGAAGTGGGGCGTGCGTTTAGCTTTGAAACTACAGAATATATATTAGATCAACTACCTTGTTGGCTAACATATACTAATGATCGTACACATAAAGTGATTGATGATAATTTACATTTATCAGCGATGTATTCAGGTATGATTAAAGGTACAGGCCCACGTTATTGCCCATCTATTGAAGATAAATTCGTACGTTTTAATGACAAACCACGTCATCAACTTTTCTTAGAACCAGAAGGGCGTAATACAAATGAAGTTTATGTTCAAGGTTTATCAACTAGCCTTCCTGAACATGTTCAACGTCAGATGTTAGCTACTATTCCAGGTCTTGAAAAAGCAGATATGATGCGTGCAGGTTACGCGATTGAATACGATGCGATTGTGCCAACCCAACTATGGCCAACATTAGAAACAAAAATGATTAAGAACTTATATACTGCAGGTCAAATTAACGGTACTTCTGGTTATGAAGAAGCAGCAGGCCAAGGAATTATGGCAGGTATTAACGCTGCAGGTAAAGTATTAGGTACAGGTGAAAAAATTCTAAGTCGTTCAGATGCTTATATTGGCGTCTTAATTGATGATTTAGTAACAAAAGGAACTAATGAACCTTATCGATTGCTTACTTCTCGTGCTGAATATCGCTTATTATTACGTCATGATAATGCTGACTTACGTTTAACTGACATAGGTTATGACTTAGGCATGATTTCAGATGAACGTTATGCGCGTTTTAATGACAAACGTCAACAAATTCAAGATGAAATTGAACGTTTATCAAATATTCGTATTAAACCAAATGAATATACTCAATCGGTGATTGAAGCTCACGGCGGTTCTCGCCTAAAAGATGGTATTTTAGCCATTGATTTATTACGTCGTCCTGAAATGACATATGACACAATTTTAGATATATTAGAAGAATCACATCAATTACCAGAAGCGGTAGAAGAACAGGTTGAAATTCAAACGAAATATGAAGGTTATATCAATAAATCATTACAACAAGTTGAAAAAGTTAAACGTATGGAAGAAAAGAAAATTCCAGAAGACTTAGATTATAGCAAAGTGGATAGTTTAGCAACTGAAGCACGTGAAAAATTATCAGAAGTAAAACCATTAAATATTGCGCAAGCATCACGTATTTCAGGTGTTAATCCAGCAGATATTTCAATCTTACTTGTATATTTAGAACAAGGTAAATTACAAAGGGTGAAAAATTAATGAGTGGCATCGAATGGTTAACAAAAGAGTTAAGTAAACAAGGTATTGAATTAACAGATCAACAACAACAACAATTTCAAACTTATTATCGTTTGCTTGTTGAATGGAATGAAAAAATGAATTTAACAAGTATTACTGACGAGCATGAGGTTTACTTGAAACATTTCTATGACTCTATTACAGCAGGATTTTACTATGATTTTAACCAGCCATTAACACTTTGTGATGTAGGGGCTGGCGCTGGATTTCCAAGTATTCCTTTAAAAATTGTTTTTCCAGAATTGAAAGTAACCATTGTCGATTCATTAAATAAACGTATTCAGTTTTTAAATCATTTAGCAGCTGAGCTCGAACTAACGCAAGTGAGTTTTATTCATGAGCGAGCAGAAACATTTGGTAAAGGCGTTAATAGAGAAACGTATGATGTAGTAACAGCGCGTGCAGTGGCAAGACTTACTGTTCTAAGTGAGCTGTGTTTGCCACTAGTAAAAAAAGGCGGACAATTTATTGCCTTGAAATCTGCAAAAGGTGAAGAAGAATTAGCAGAAGCACAATTTGGTATACGTATTTTAGGTGGAGAATTTAGTGATTCTTATATATTTGATTTACCAGAAGATGCAGGTGAAAGACAAATGATTATTGTTGATAAGCGTCGTCAAACACCTAAAAAATATCCTAGAAAACCTGGTACACCTAATAAAGCTCCTTTATTAGAAAATTAATCAATTTTTTAGTTACTCATGTTAAAATTGATTTTAAGAGGAGTGAATGGACTATGAAAAAACCTTTTTCTAAACTGTTTGGTTTAAAAAACAAAGAAGACATTGTTGATTATATTGAAGAAAATCGTCATTCAAATGTTGAATCCATTCAAATAGAGCGTATCGTGCCTAACCGTTATCAACCGCGCCAAGTGTTTGATTCAAGTAAAATTACAGAACTTGCCGAGTCTATAGAAGAACATGGGTTATTACAACCCATTGTCGTTCGACCTATAGAAGAGAATATGTATGAAATTATTGCAGGTGAACGACGATTTAGAGCATTACAATCGTTGCACAAAGCAAAAGCAGATGTCATTATTCGTCATATGAATGATGAGGAAACTGCTGTGGTGGCACTCATTGAGAATATCCAACGTGAAAATTTATCTGCAATAGAAGAAGCGGAAGCTTATAAAAAGTTACTTGAAATTGGACATACAACTCAAAGTGAGCTAGCGCAAAGTCTTGGAAAAAGTCAAAGTTTTATTGCTAATAAATTACGCTTACTAAAATTAGCGCCAAAAGTAATTGTACGGTTACGTGAAGGTAAAATTACAGAGCGTCATGCACGTGCAGTATTATCACTAAAAGAAGCGGATCAAGAACAGTTGATTGAAAAAGTCATTGCTCAGAAATTGAATGTCAAGCAGACAGAGGCTCATGTGAAACAAAAATTAGGTCCTGAAAAAGTAAAAGCAAAAAACTTTCAATTTGCAAAAGATTTAACACAAGCACGTGATGAAGTTGGAAAGAGTATTCAAGCAATCGAAGACTCAGGTATTCATGTTGAGCATAGAGATAAAGATCACGATGATTATTATGAAATTAAAATAAAAATATATAAACGTTAATTATAAAAGAACAGGTAGAATGAATGATGCATTCAATATCCTGTTCTTTTTTTATCAATGATTTGAAAATAATTGATATTTTATTCCATATTTACATATTTTGAGAATAGATTTACAATATTATTAAACGAAACGTATCGTTTAATAATTAAAATAAGAAGGGTTTCAAGTGTTCGGAATATCAATTTCAAGTGCGATACTTCATTTTGTGATTGGAGGCATCGCTGTTGCCTTCGCATCGATTATGGCCGAGAAAGTAGGAGGAAAAATGGGGGGCATTATAGCGACTATGCCGGCAGTCTACTTAGCAGCCATTATTGCTTTAGCAATAGATCATCGAGGAGAACAGCTGATTCAAATGTCGATACATCTTAGTTCAGGAGCTGTTATAGGTATTATCTCCTGTATCATTACAGTATTTATTACGTCGATTTATATAAGTAAACGAGACTATAAAAAGGGTACAGCTTTTGCATTTATTTGTTGGTTAATCATTTCAATTGCTATTTTTGCAGTACGACATATTTCATAATATTTGGAGGCTTTTTTAATGAAATTAACTTTTATTAAATTTTTCGTTGGTGGTCTAGCTGTTATGTTAAGTTATATTATTTCAGTTATTCTACCTTGGAAAGAATTAGGAGGCGTTTTTGCAACATTACCTGCTGTATTTCTTGTTTCTTTATTTATTACAGGTATGCAACACGGAGATGTGGTTGCGAAACATGTAAGTAGAGGTGCAGTTTTTGGCATGACAGGAGTACTATGTAGTATCTTGGCAACATGGTCAATGTTATATTATACACATGAGTGGTTACTTAGTATTTTTATAGGCTTTATTGTATGGTTTATTAGTGCAGTAATCATTTTTGAAATTGTAGAATTTATTTCACGTTTAAGAAGGGGAAAAGATGGCTGGAAGACCGAAAGATCCAACAATCAATGAAAAAATATTTAAAGAAATTGATCGGTTATTAGAAACAACATACTTTAGAGATATTACGATAGACCAACTTTCAGATAATACGGGTGTATCTAAAGCAACAATTTATAGACGTTGGAAAGATAAATCATCTATTATTGTTGATATGTTTGTAAGTCGAGTTCAAGTTTTTGAAAATGATTATCAAAATTTGCACGATGAATTGTATCATTTTTTAATAAGAATTATGAATATTTATCAATCTCATTTAGGTCGTGCAGTGATTGAGATATTAATTAGTCATCAACAATCAGAAGCACGTGATATATTTATGAAAGGCTATTTTGATAGCAATCGTAAAATATTAAAGACTATTATTTCTAAATATATTGACGAAGCGGACCAAGATTTATTTATTGATTTAATTTTTTCACCGATTTATTTCAATATATTGATTAAACCTAACGTTCTTAATGAAACGTATATTAAAAAATTATTAAAAGTAATTTTAGATGCATATGATGTCGAATGAATAAAAAAGGAAGCTCAATTCGGCACTGAACCCTTAAAATGGGAACTTAATAAAAACACTATGTTCTAGGCTGCTAATTCTCTGTATTTTACAGGGG
>NZ_JBXWKZ010000043.1:0-15346 GCF_058191515.1 Staphylococcus sp. CoH_129_LAB_1
AATAATAATCGAATTCAACAAAAACTAGGCTACTTATCCCCTGTAAAATACAGAGAATTAGCAGCCTAGAACATAGTATTTTTATTAAGTTCCCATTTTAAGGGTTCAGTGCCTTTGTTTATTGGTGTTTTTCATCATCTTTATAAACATATAGCTTAAAGTATTTACCTTCTGTTTTCATTTCTTTATAGAAATCAGCGATAATTTCCGCATTACTCTCAGCCCATTTAATATCAGTCGCATATTGATGTTCTCCAGGATTCATAGGATTCCATCTCATACTATATAATGTATTTTGGTCATCGTGAGATAGGAAATGGCTATGAATGAAATCTGCACCGCCTTTAATTGCTTTATCTGGAGTATCCCAACCATGTTTTTTCGCATATTCAGCACCTGTTTTGATTGGATCTTCATCTAAAGCTCCGACACCATAAAAATTATAATATTTTTTACCATCAATATTTACACCATTAGCAAGCTCACTCTTTACTGAACCTGTTTCTAATAATGCATGAGAAATTAAATATACTTCATTGACTTGCTTTTCTTTTGCAGCATTTACAAAAGCATCTGCATGTTTCAATAATGTAGGTCGATCGAACAACATACGTTTGATACGATTTTTATCAATACCTTGATATTTAGATAAATCTAAAAATTGATATTTTTGTTTGTCATTATCAATAAATTTATTACTATCCATTGCAGCTTTAATTTCACTTGCTGATGCATCTCTCCATGCATTATTGTTTTTATTCGATACTTGTTGACTTGTATAGTTATCTATTTGTTTTTTAGCAGCCTTATCAAGCGTAACGTTCACATGTTGTACTTTCTCTACTTCATTTACTTTTTTAAAAAATATCTGATCAGATATCATGGAGAAAAAGATGAAGCCAGCTGCTACTAAAATAATAAGTAACCCTACTAGGCCTATAATAGAACCTTTTCTGTGCTTTGTCATATTCACACCTCTTAGGTTAATATTGTAATTTCATTTATAGGAAAGTTTTTTCATGATATTAAATTTTAACATTTTTAATTCTCTTAAACAATTTTATACTTATAATGTTACATATTCATAAAATAAAAGTAACAGAATTGAAATTTAACAAAAATAAAAAGTAATGAAATACTCAACATTTCATTACTTAAAAATTTTTATCTATTAAATAAATATAATCGTTTGTAGTAAGGTTATCAGTAAAGTCAATATATTTAATTATTTCTTTTATAATCCATCATAATAAAACTGACAGCTTGCGATCTATTTTTATAATAATATTGATTTAAGTCGACTGTCCCTTCAATATCACCATCACGGTACATCATTTCATTTGTAAAATTATTTATCATTACAAATTCAGAACGATCTCTAATGACGTCTAAATCATCATGTCTTGCAAAAAAATGCTCAAGATTTAAATGTGCATAATCCAACTTCATACCTCCTATATTTTATTGTATAAATGTCGAATATTAATCTTACAAACTTTTTAAGACAATATATACTCCAATCTACTTATTCTATGTTTACTATTTAACACCTATTTATTAAATTAAGCAAATGATAATTCACAATACCTCGTGTAGAATTTAAACATCCGGAAATATTGTTTATGTACATAACTAAGGAGAAAGAATAAACATTTCAGATTTTAATTCATTACATATGAAGTATCATAAAATAATTCATTATTTGTTAAGGCAATATCATATCACGTATAATTATGATGAATTTTATCAATTATTATTAATAAAATTGTGGGAAGTTTCCGAAATTTATAATCCATCTTCCTCTCTATCTTTATCCTCTTTTATTTATCAAAGATTAAAGTATTATCTCATCGATCTTTTTAGAAAGGAGAAAATGAAGATAGATTGTCTAGATATTACAGAGTTAAATTATTCTTTAACTTATACAGTTAAAGATGAATATTTTTTAACTGATTTTAAACATATTTTAAATTCAAATGAATATCAATGGCTATTATATTATCTTCAGGGATACAAACAATACGAAATTGCTAAAATAATGAATCTCTCAGAAACTACAATTAAAAAATATAAATCTTCTGCTCGCAATAAACTTCAACGATATTATCTAGAAGGTGATTGGCATGTTACCCTATAATACTTTCGATTTGTTGTATATTGAAACTTTAGAAGATTCAACAATTCAGACAAAATGTTGCTTTAAAACATATGAAATGATTCTACCATTTCATATTAAAAAGATAGTTATGTACTATCTAGAGCAATTCAATAAATCATATTCACAACAACTTAAATTAGCTAAACGATTATTATCTATCAACAAATTAGTTCCTATTTATATTTCTAAAGATGTCGTTTTATTTCCAATCAAACATCAACGCGCACCCATACAAATATATTTTAACGCTCAACGCATCATTGGCTTAGCGTCTTCTCAAAATAAAACTATCATTATTTTTGAGAATTCAGCTCAATGCGTTGTGGATGAACCGTACATTTTAGTTTATAAAAAATGGCAAGAAAGTATTCTATTAACCTATTTAATTAATAAGACGACTTCTTTTCATTAAACTTATATTCTAGTAATCTTTTAGTAAACAAAGCTGTCACACATCTAATAAGATATAAACTGACAATTAAACTAATAATGGCAATAATTAAGATGGCTACTAGATAGATAAGACTTAATTCTGCTTTAGGATTTATAAATTGATTGACTACTGCCAAACTTGCGATAAAACCAGCTAAAAACCATCCTAATAGTATGATGTATGCGATGACAAATAATATAATTAATAAGAAAAAATATCCATTTGAAAAACTTTTATTTCGAAAAATATGAGCACGTAAAAATTGATTAGCAAAACGAGTAGGTTTCATAAATTTCTGTCCTATATTATTAGACGAAGATTTGTATTGTTCAAGTGTATGTTCTAATAATTGCTTTTCATTTTTATTTAAAAACCACAATTGTTTTCTTACTTTTTCTCTAAAAGCAGTTTCTTCCATAGTTTAACTCCTTTCTATTTAAACGTATCCATAAATTTTAACTGAACATCGATTTTAAAACAAACTCAATAAAAAAGAAAGATATAGTTCAAAATACTTAATTATTACTTATCTTTGCTCTTTATATATAACAAAACCGAGTCTAAGACGTGTTTATTGTCTTAGACTCGGTTTATCATAATTAGATATATTATTTTTATAATATAGATAATCCAGAACTTTTAATATCTTTTGCGAATCCTTGAACTGTATCAACTGGTAACTCATTAATATCGCGTCCAAGATTATTATTAACTTTCTTAACTACATCTGCTGGACATGTAATAATATCAGCACCAATCTCATCAGCTTGGATCACATTAAATACTTCACGACAGCTTGCCCATAATAGTTTCACACCTTTTTTACTATGTGTAACTTTTACAGATTCTTTCATTAATGGAAGTGGATCCACACCAGTATCAGCAATTCGTCCTGCAAAAACAGAAACATATGTAGGTACACCTTCAGTCACTGCTTCTGTAATAGCTTTAACTTGTTCAATTGTATATACAGCAGTTACGTTTAAACGTACATTATCAGCGGATAATTTTTTAATTAATTCAATTGTAGACTCACCTTTTGAATTCACAATTGGAATTTTAACAAACACATTGTCACCATACTGTTTTAAAATTTCTGCTTCTTTTTCCATGGTGTCTAAATCATCTGAAAATACTTCAAATGATATAGAAGCATCAGGAATTTCACGTACAACTTCTTCTGCAAAAGCTTTATAATCTGTTACACCTGCTTTCGCCATTAAGCTAGGGTTTGTTGTAAAACCATCTACTTCTTTATTTTTGTATGCCGCTTTCATTTGTTCAATATCTGCACCATCTGCAAATACTTTTACCTTTAATTGAGTCATAAAATCTTCCCTTCTCGTTTATATTACGAATATAGTTTGCTTTATCAAATGACACCATATGTATGATTTTTTTATGTTTAAGATGTTTTACTATTTCGTTATATTATTTATATCATGCTTAATTTGTATATGCGAATGTTTTGTATTGAATTTTCTGAAAAATATAAACCTATAATAATGGTACTATTAAAAATGAAATTAAATGTGGTAATATTATTTAATGGTATAAATCGGAGGTTTATTATGTCTAAATCAAAAAAATATTTCTATATATCAATTATACTTTTAATCATTAGTTTTTATTTTAATACATTTAATCCTTTACTAAGTATGCAATTTAAATCAATAAAGAATTTATTAATTGCATGTAGTATTGTAAATGTTGTAATCCTTATTGCATCAATTATATTTTCTGATAAAGCCATTAAGCATTTAAATAATAAAAATAAAGATTGGATTAAGACTGCTACTAAAATATTACCTTTTGTAATATTGATAGTAATTTTGTTCCATATTTTTGCTTCTGTAAAAACATTTGGTATATTTTCATAATTAAATAATATATAAAGGTGAATCTTTTATGCAATATGTAACCGTGTTTATAGGTGGTACGTTGGGGGCTTTATTAAGATTCTTGTTTTCTTTTATGAATCACAGTAGCACCTTTCCTATTGGCACATTGATAGCTAATTTGTCAGGTGCTTTTCTCATGGGTTATCTATCAGTAGTAATGATTAAATTATTTAAAGATTACCCTAAAATTAAAAAAGGTGTTACGACAGGTTTTTTAGGTGCTTTGACAACATTTTCAACATTTCAATTTGAATTAGTTACACTACTTCACAATTATCATATTCTCTTAGCTGTGGTTTATGCGTTTACGAGTTATACCCTTGGCGTAGTCTTGTGCTGGATTGGTATGAAATTAGGAGGTCGTACATCTTGATACAAGCGCTTTTAATTATGATTGGCGGTGGTTTAGGAGCTGTAGTCAGGGCATGGCTAACTGATGTTACCAAATCTAAATGGTCTACTTCAATACCTATAGCTACTCTAATCGTTAACTGGATTGGAAGTTTTCTTATTGGTTTAACTACAGGGCTTTCTAGTCACTTAAACTGGATAAATATGTTTTTTATCACTGGTTTTTTAGGTGGTTTAACGACATTTTCAACTATGTCTTATGAACTTACTCAATGTCTAACGCCGTCATTTAAACTATTTAAATTTATAATTTATTCTCTATTGCAATTTGTTATAGGATTTATTGCTTGTTTAATTGGCTTTATAATATAAAAAAAGAGTGAACATGTAGTTAATCAACCTGCATGTTCACTCTTTTTCAATTGAATCTATTGACCTTCAAATGTATCTGGATCAGGTCCTATACGTTGATCTTTGTTTAAATTATCAATTCGTTTCATTTGTTTTTCTGATAATTCAAAATCAAATACATCTATATTTTCTTCAATTCTGCTTGGTGTTACTGATTTAGGAATAACCACGACATTATGTTGCATATTCCATTTAATAATAACTTGTGCTGCTGATTTATTAACTTCATTTCCGATTTCATTCAACGTTTCATCGTTTAAAATTTGAGCATTCATAAATGGTGACCAAGATTCCATATGAATGTTTTGAGCTTCCAAATATTTTCTAAGTTTTTCTTGAGTAAAGTATGGATGGAATTCTACTTGGTTAATCACTGGTTTAATTGAAACTTGTGCTAATAATGCTTCAAAGTGATCCGGATTGAAATTACTAACTCCAATGTTTTTGACTTTATTATCTTTGTATAAATCCTCCATACCTTTCCAAGTATCGATCATTACCGCCTCATTTGTACCTGGCCAATGTACTAAATATAAATCTAAATAATCTAACCCAAGTTTTTGGATACTTGTTTCGTAGGCTCGAGCTACATTTTCACGTCCGAAATCTTCGAAAAATAATTTTGATGTTACGAAAATATCTTCTCTATTTAATCCTGTTGATTCTAATCCTTCTTTGATACCTTGACCTACTTGTTCTTCATTTCCATATACTTTAGCTGTATCTATACTACGATATCCAGATTCAATAGCATGTTTAACAGCTTCTTTACAAGTATCGTTGTTTTCTACTCGGAATGTTCCAAGTCCTAACATAGGCATTTGATTTCCATTATAGAATTCAATATAGTCCATTTTTCTTCCTCCCTTAAAAATAACTATTCTGTATATACCCTAAAAGTATATTTATGAACATCAATCATAATATAAAAAAACGAGTCTGGGACATAATGTTTCTAGATAAGTGAAAAAAGACAAGTTCTATTGAAATAATATAGAACTTGTCTTTTTCATAAATTTTTTATTATTTTCAACTCGTTGGGTTGCTCGTTTTCTTATATTGAGTGCCATTAGTAGAGTAAGTTAAGTCATGTTATATTCTTTATATATAAGGAACCTTGTTAATTTAGTTTATTGGTATTTATTAATTTATACGAAAGAGCCTTATTTTTTTAAGTAATTCAATGTAAAATTACATATAAATAAAAAGTATTTTGGCGAGACTCTTGAGAGAACAGGACAAGCTGAAGACGACAGGCTGAAGCTGTCCCCTAAGAAAGCGTGTCAACAATACGTAGTATTGTAAAGAAGCCAGTAAATGAATTTATAATACACTCATTTACTGGCTATTTTGCTAGGAATTATATCCCAGCCTCAACTTCTCTTAATTAAATGATTCAATTTTATCCATTATATTTTGTAATTCATCGACATTATATTGAATACGTCCATGGAATACAAATTTATTAAAGAATTCATCAAGTTGTTCAGGACCAACTAAAACCTTAACGCTTGAACTTTGCGCATAGTTTGAAATCGTTACTTCTTTATCATGTTTAGGATTAAAATATAAAATTGATGTTGGTGTATATTTAAGTCCTAATTCTGTTTGTAAATCTGTAGCCAACTTCTCAATCGTAGAAAGTTGATCAAAATAATTAATAAATGATAGTTTTGAATGATTATCTTCATGTTGATCAAGAACTAACGTTTGAGGCGCTTTTATATTTAAATCAAGTGTATCAAATACTTGTTTCATCATTGGTAACTCTTGAAATTGCGCACCACTAATTCCATTATAAACATGGCCTTTTAATAATTGAGAATCAATGATATATAAACCAGTTCTTGTAAGCACAAGATGACTAATACGTTGAATAGTATTAAACTCATTACTTGGCAAGAAAATATTAGCCATTATATGCATATCTTCACGTCTAATACGTTTTTCTTTAACTAGACGGTCTCTAATACCAATAAGTCTCATATCAGTCACGTATTCACTTTTATTTTTAGAAAATAATTTTAAAGCATCAATTTCACGTTCTTTTCCATTAACTGTAGCTTCAAATTCTTCTTTTTGTTTTGTCACTTGTTTTTTATTTTCGATACGTTCTTTTTCAAGTGCTTCCTCATGTGAAGACTTAAGTTGTTGTTCCTTGAGATTATATTCTTCACTCGCTTTATGCTTCATATTATTTTTACTTTTCAAGGCAACTAAAAATAAAACGAAACATATAATTGCTATAATTATCGCTATGATTAAGCCAATCTCAACCGGTCCAAATGAATTCATTCGATAACGCTCCTTTTAAACTGTCAATATCTATCTATTATAATAGAAATAGATGATAATTTCGAGATTTAACCTAATTAACTACTGTATATCCTACATTATTCTTGAACAGCATCCTTTAGGACATTCACTTTATCTAATTTCTCCCATGGTAACAATACATCAGTACGACCAAAGTGTCCATATGCAGCTGTTTGTTTATAAATAGGATGTTTTAAATCAAGCATTTTAATAATACCTGCTGGTCTTAAGTCAAAGTGATTTCTTACCGCTTCAACTAATTGTGCTTCAGAAACTTTCCCTGTTTTAAATGTATCAATAGCAATAGATACAGGTTCTGCTACACCAATTGCATAAGCTAATTGCACTTCACATTGTTCAGCTAATCCAGCTGCTACAATATTTTTTGCAACATATCTTGCTGCATATGCGGCAGAACGGTCTACTTTTGTAGGATCTTTACCACTGAAACAACCACCTCCATGACGAGCATAACCGCCATATGTATCTACGATAATTTTTCTTCCAGTTAAACCAGCGTCTCCTTGAGGACCTCCAATAACAAATCGACCAGTTGGATTAATAAAGAATTTTGTTTCATCATCAATCAAACTATTAGGCACAGTCGGATAAATGACATGATCCTTAATATCTTTTTGAATTTGACCTAACTCAATATCTTCAGCATGTTGAGAAGACAGTACAATCGTATCAATACGTTTAGGTTTATCATTTTCATCGTATTCTACTGTTACTTGAACTTTACCATCTGGACGTAAATAATTTAAGGTACCATCTTTACGAACATCGGATAAGCGTTTCGCTAGTTGATGTGATAAAAAGATTGGAAGTGGCATATATGTTTCAGTTTCATTTGTTGCATAACCAAACATTAAACCTTGGTCTCCGGCACCTGTTGCTTCAATTTCTTTTTCAGATATATCATTGCGATACTCAAGTGCTTTATCTACACCTTGTGCAATGTCAGGTGATTGCTCATCAATCGCTGTTAAAACAGCCATAGTTTGATAATCGTAACCATATTTAGCCCTTGTATATCCGATATTTTTAATTGTTTCGCGGACTACTTTAGGAATATCTACATATGTAGACGTTGAAATTTCACCAGAAATCAAAGCCATACCTGTTGTTACAGTTGTTTCACAAGCAACACGTGCATTAGGATCGTCTTTTAAAATTTCATCTAAAATTGCATCAGACACTTGATCAGCAATTTTATCTGGATGCCCTTCTGTCACTGATTCTGATGTAAATAAACGTTTATTATAAGTCATGATTTGCTCCTTTTTAACTATATTTACGAAAATTCTCTTTTGACAATGAGCTTAAAATAAAAGAGCCTTCTCAACTATCTAGATAGAGAGAAGGCTCTTAAACGTCCATTCGCTCTTATCGTTCAGACAAATATTGTGTCTGCAAACGGTTTGGCACCTTTCTTTAAAAAAAGAGGTTGCTGGGCTTCATTGGGTCCATGTCCCTCCACCGCTCAGGATAAGAGAATCCGTTAAAATCTATACTACATAATTACTTTAAAATTGTCAATTTTGATTTTTTAAATGCCCTTTTATTTATAATGGAATAATTAAATCAATATGTTATACTATTTTATTGTAAGGGCTTACATATAAGTATAAAAACATATTTGGAGGGATGTTGTATGTCAATAGATACATACAGTGAAACACCTAAAATCAAACACTTATTAGAAAAAGAAACGACTTTATTTCAACTTTCTACTACTCAGCTTTATTATAAAATTTTAAATAATAATGAAGGTGAACTCACTGAACTTGGCGCAATTAATATGAGTACAGGTAAGTATACAGGTCGTTCACCAAAAGATAAATTTATCGTGAATGAACCTTCATATCGAGACAATATCGATTGGGGAGACATTAATCAACCTATTGATGAAGAAGTATTTTTAAATTTATACAATAAAGTATTAGATTATTTAGATCAAAAAGATGAACTATATGTCTTTAACGGCTATGCTGGAAGTGACAAAGACTCACAACTAAAATTAAAAGTCATCAATGAGCTTGCATGGCATAATTTATTTGCGCAAAATATGTTTATCCGACCTGAATCAGTTGAGGAAGCAAGTCATATTAAACCAAATTTCACTATCGTTTCTGCCCCACATTTTAAAGCCAATCCAGATGTTGACGGTACTAATTCCGAAACGTTTATTATTGTTTCATTTAAACATAAAGTAATTTTAATTGGTGGTACTGAATACGCTGGAGAAATGAAAAAAGGTATCTTTTCAGTGATGAATTATTTATTACCTATGCAAGATATTATGAGTATGCATTGCTCTGCAAATGTCGGAGAAAAAGGTGATGTTGCTCTGTTCTTTGGACTATCTGGGACAGGAAAAACAACGTTATCAGCAGCTTCAAATCGCAAATTAATCGGCGATGATGAACATGGTTGGAACAAAAATGGTATTTTCAACATTGAAGGTGGTTGCTATGCAAAAGCAATTCACTTATCTAAAGAAAAAGAACCTCAAATTTATAATGCCATAAAATATGGTACTATTCTTGAAAATACTATCGTTGATGAACGTGGTCATGTTGATTTTGATGATAATACAAATACCGAAAACACACGTGCTGCTTATCCAATCCATCATATTGATAATATCGTATTACCTTCTAAAGCTGCACATCCTAATACAATTATTTTCTTAACTGCAGA
Organism: Staphylococcus sp. CoH_129_LAB_1; assembly: GCF_058191515.1. Lineage (NCBI taxonomy): Bacteria > Bacillati > Bacillota > Bacilli > Caryophanales > Staphylococcaceae > Staphylococcus > Staphylococcus sp. CoH_129_LAB_1. The sequence continues at coordinate 10,277 of NZ_JBXWKZ010000043.1, forward strand.
TGCATTTGGCGTGCTTCCACCTATTGCTAAATTATCTAAATCACAGGCAATGTATCATTTCTTAAGTGGTTTTACATCAAAATTAGCTGGCACTGAACGTGGCGTGACAGAACCTGAGCCATCATTTTCTACGTGCTTTGGCGCTCCATTCTTACCTTTACATCCTACTAAATATGCAAATTTACTTGGTAAGCTAATTGATGAACATGATGTTGATGTATATCTAGTAAACACAGGATGGACTGGTGGTAAATATGGTATAGGACGTCGTATCAGCTTACATTATACACGTTATATGGTAGATCAAGCTATTTCTGGTAAGCTAAAACAAGCTACATTTACCACAGATGAAATATTCGGTTTAAGTATACCAATTGAAATGGAAGATGTACCTAAAACGATTTTAAATCCAATCCATGCTTGGAACGATCCTGACGCTTATCGCCATCAAGCTAATGACTTAAAACAACGTTTTGAAGAAAACTTCAAAAAATTTGGAAATGAAGTAAAAGATATTGCCAAAGAAGGCGGATTTAATCATTAATATAATATAAATTAAAAGACTTACATGAATAACCTTTATGGTCATCTTTGTAAGTCTTTTTCTATATGATTCATCCATTGAAATATATAATCTAAAACTTCTTTCAATGCTTGCGGTCTTGGTACATGTCCTTCTTCAAGTTGATAAAATGTATCATGCTTGACCCCTTTAAGTTCTAAATGTTCTTGAAGAAAATACGCTTGATGTATCCCTACTTGTCGATCTTTACCTCCATGTACAATTAAAATAGGTGGACTGTTTGGATTCAAAGTACGTATCGCATTTCTTTTTTCATATGCCTCTTTATCCTTTTTCGGATGACCTACCATACGTCTTAACATACCTCTTAAGTCAACACGTTCTTCATACATTAAATGAACATCCGAAACACCACCCCAAATGATATAACTATCAACTGGATCATCTTGAAATGATAATAATCCTTGAATTCCACCTCTTGAAAATCCAATCATATGAATAAAAGCTTGTGGAAATTTGTCTTTTAATAATCGAATAAGTACTGTTACATCATGTAAATCAGCATTACAAAATTCATCTTTTCCTTCACTGCCATTACTCCCTCTATAATAGGGCCCTACAACTAACGTATGCGGATCAGAAAATTGCATTAGTCTGGAAGCTCTTACTCTCCCAACTTGCCCTTTTCCACCACGTAAATAAACCACAATTCGTTTAACATTATGGTGTATAGGAACCATCTGTAATGCTTTTACATTTATTTCGTCTACAGTATAGGTAATTTCCTCAAATCGATGAGTGATGGATTCAACAGGCATTGTTCTAATATTTGTAATATCCAAGACCTTTCACCCTTTCTAAACATTTTAAAATGGCTGCATCTTTAATTAAATAACTCTTAAGTACTTCAGGAATATCCTCTACTTGTTTAAACAGTAATGGTCCCTCTGTTTCTAAATAATCAAATTTTCGTTCGATTGATTTCACTTTAATCACATACACATCTTTTTTAAAAAGTGACTTGTCAAAAGTATGAACTTGATATTGCGCTATATAATGTAAGGATTCTATCTTTCCACCTGTTTCTTCATAAAGCTCTCTAGCTATCGCTTGTTGACTTGTCTCATTATTTTCAACTTTACCTCCAGGGAACTCGATACCTCTTTTAGAGTGTTTAGTAAATAATAATTGATTTTGAAAAATTGGAATAGCTAAAACATGATTTCCATTCGGTATATTGTCATCAGTTTTGTATTGCATCGTTACTCGTCTATGATCTTGATCGATAAACTCCATATCATTCATCCCCCTTTTAAATGTGGTAAAATTATTTAATAATTAAATGTCTATAGGAGGTTTATATAATATGCTTAAAAAATTATTTCTTGGCATCATTCGTTTTTATCAACGTTTTATTTCCCCTATGACACCACCAACATGTCGCTTCTATCCTACTTGTTCTGAATATACTAAAGAAGCTATAGAAGTATATGGGGCTCTCAAAGGTGGCTACATGGGGATAAAACGTATACTAAAATGTCATCCTTTACACAAAGGTGGCTTTGATCCTGTACCTTTAAAAAATGATAAACATACACATCATCATTCATAAATAGATAAAACATCTATATTAACTTTGGGAGGATTGAAGTAAATCAATCCTTCTTTTAATTTGCCTACTCCTTGTGTAAAGTCTTTTTCAAAATAATATCCATCTGGAGTGACATCTCCTGGATAAGAACCTTCTTTTGCAAGTAGTGCTGTAAAGTAACGACTCAAACCATATTCATACATTCCCCCAACAACTACTTTAATATTTTTGTCTTTCAATAAATGAATCACTTCTAATGCTCTATCTATACCACCTAATCTAAAAGGTTTGATAATAACTGCTTTAATAGGATATCTTTCAATAATTGAAAGAATTCTTTGCTTATCTCTCGCTTTTTCGTCTATTGCAATCTTTGGATATTGTGACACATCTATTTCTTTTAGATTTTCTAACTGTTTAAATGGTTCTTCAATGTACAAAATATCTCGTTGGTTTATTTCTTTTAATAATTGAAATTGTACAATATCTATTGATTCATTAGCATCAAGAGCAAAATTAACCTTAAATGTTAATTCATTTCTAAGCTTATAAATGTCATCGAGGAGATGATTTGTCCACTTTAATTTAATACGTGTGGGTCTTGTGTCTTTAAGTGTTTGTAATTGTTCAGTAGATAAACCACTCACCGTAGCTCCATATTCAACATTAAAACAAGGTAACTTGTGGTAAATCTGATACACTGCCATGACTACAGTACATCTTGCAGCTGGATAATCATTTAAAAGATTAAAATATGGTTTCCAATCATTATATGTCTTGAATGACAGATTTAAAATCTTTTTTGACCAGTGTTGTATACACTTTTTAACTATGTCAATTGTTTCAGTAGCATACCAATTCGTTTCAAATGCATTACATTCACCAAAATAACTTTTTCCTTCATCAGAAATAAATCGAACTATAAGTGCTTTACGATGTGTCATTTCAATTTTAGGCGTCTTAATCGGAGAATAAAACGGCGCGTTATAATAATAAAATTGAATATCCTTGATTTTCATTTAATAATCCTCGATTCCAACTTTATTACGTTGTAATTTGCCAGTAGACGTATAAGGTAAAGAATTGACGTGTTGATATATCTTAGGAACTTTATATTTTGCTAAATGTTGTTGTAAAAATTGTTGTAGTCCTTTATTGTCGATTGTTTTAGTAGCAACATAATATAAGATAGGAATTTGACCCCATGTGTCATCTTCTTTAGGCACACATACTGCATCTTCAATACCGTCAAATGTTTTAGCTACCGTTTCAATTTCATAAGGATAAATGTTTTCTCCACCACTAATAATAAGATCTTTACGTCGATCATAAACCATCACAAAACCATCATTATCTATTTCAGCAATATCTCCTGTTTTAAAGAAACCATCTTCAAAAGTGTTGTTCAAATTCTTAGGATACAAGTATCCATTCATTACATTATCACCTTTTATAAGTAGTTCACCATGACCATCTTCGTTAGGATGTTTAATTCGTACTTCAACATTTTTACTAGGCTTGCCTACAGTATCATAACGTTTGGCTAACATTTCGGGAGAAGCGGTTAAAAACTGTGAACATGTTTCAGTCATGCCAAATGAGTTATAAATAGGTAAATGATATTGTAATGCTTGTTGAATAAGCGTCGATGATAATTTAGCGCCACCGAGTAGTATTTTTTCAATAGAATATGGTTCATTTAAACCAGCATCCATTAGCCATTTTAATGTTTGAGGTACTAGTGATACATGCGTTGGTTTTTCATCTTTAATAATTTTCAACATAACCTCAGTATCATATTTACTTAATAGACGTACAGTAAACCCTTCAATCACCGCACGTAAAACAACACTTAAACCTGAAATATGGTAAATAGGAAGTACTGATAACCACTGTGTTTGTTGATCAAAACCTAAACTATTTTTACATCCAATAGCACTTGCATAATGATTTTTAAATGTTTGAGGGACTGCTTTTTGTGGGCCAGTTGTACCTGAAGTGAACATAATCGATGCAATCCGAGACGCCTCAAATTGTTTTTCGTTAGGCGAATCTGAATATTCATTTATCTGATTTAATGAAATAACTTTAAAGTTTATTAAATCAAAATCTTTTGTTGTTAAAATTATTTTTACGTTCACTGAATTCATTTGATCAATCATTTCATTAGTGGTTAAACGCGTATTAATCATCGCAATTTCAATTTGAGCTAACCAACACGCATGAATTAATATGACTGAATCTATATCGTTACCAATATATAGTCCCACTCTATTTTCATGAAGTGATACTAACTTTTTAGAAAGTTTGAGTGCAGCGAAATATAATTGTTGATATGTTAATGTATGATTACCATCAGTAACCGCTACTTTATCTTTATTCTTAATACATTGCTCTTTTAACCAAAATTCCAAAATTCATTCCTCCAATAATTGTACAACTTTTATTATAACGATTTTCAAACGACTTAACAGGAATGGAGATTAAATTCATTTAAAATAAAGTAAAAAAGAAGTCAAATTAAACTTAACTTCCTTTAGAATAAAATATTTGTTTAAAATCACTACCTTCTTCAATCATCAATTTCTCTATAATAAAAAAAATCAGAATGAAAAAAACATCTGAGTAAATGTATGGAGAGTAAGAGCATAAAAAAGAGCAAGGTCAACGTGTCAGAGAATTATTTTCTGGACACATATTTGACACTTGCTAGTTCTAACCCCTATGATATAAGGCATTTGGTATGGAGAGTAAGGGATTCGAACCCTTGAGACGCGATAAAACGCCTACACACTTTCCAGGCGTGCTCCTTCAGCCAGACTCGGACAACTCTCCTCTATTCAATAAAAAAACAGAAGCGATATTTCACTTCTGTTTATATGACTCCTACGGGACTCGAACCCGTGTTACCGCCGTGAAAGGGCGGTGTCTTAACCGCTTGACCAAGGAGCCATGG
>NZ_JBXWKZ010000044.1:0-4098 GCF_058191515.1 Staphylococcus sp. CoH_129_LAB_1
AATAAAGAAGCCAGTAAATGAATTTATAATAAACTCATTTACTGGCTAATTTGTTAGAAATTATGTCCCAGCCTCTTATTTTTTTGACTTCGAATCATTAGAGAATCTAAAACACAAAAATGATTAGAGGGATTATCATTTTTAATTTCATAGATTTAATAAACTTTTCAATCTATCATTTACTTCTATTACCTTTTCAGTTGTCAATATATCAAAATGTCGATATGGACGAGCATGTATATCAACAGATTTAATTTGTTTGCAGTCGATAACACCATTTATATGTTGATTTTTAGTCTTCACTAATACATCTGTTGGGTATTGCTCATCGTATCTTTTTGTAATAGGAATAACCCAAGCAAAACCGGAAACCTTATTAAATTCAGTATCACTTATGACTAAACAAGGACGATAGTTTTCTTTTTCATTACCAATGACTGGATTAAAATCTCATTTAATTAAATCATATTGATTTACCATTATCCTATCCTGCTTCAACTTCAATATACGACACAATGCATCAGTGTTCATTGTTAACCTCTCCGCAATTTTTTTGATTTTGTTCTAACTCTAATTGAAATCAATATAATTTTTCGGTACTATCTAACATTAATTTGTTCAGTTGGCGTTCGCCACTTCGTAAACGTTGAATACTTGATGCCGTCACACCTGTTTTTTGATGAATATAATACGCAGATAAATCGCTATTTAGGAGTCTTTCAATTGTTTCGATAATCATATTAAATGAGTGAAACGTTTAGAAAATACTAAAAGTAAAAGATTATGAATAAGGCTAGGGCGATAACAGAAACACCTATCATATAGTTACAGAATGTTTTGATTTTGATTCGAGTAATTTTTGTCATTTTTATCACCTCATTTTATAGTTGAAGTAAGGGATGAGAATATCCCCCGATTACCTAATGAATATAACTTAATATTAGCTTGAATGTCAGTTGGCATGCAGTAAAGGAGATAGTGCTTTTTTATTGATTTTGAACATAAAAAAGATGACCATCGCAACAATCATCTCAAGTACACTCTTCACATATGTACCGCAATTTGATATTTATCTCCATATATGCAATTCATACTTAACGGACTTATATGGACGGCTGAGAGGGCTTAAAATTCAAATTCATTGTGGTTTTTTCTGCCGTCAACAATTTTATATATTTTAAACCGTGATTCGATTTTTCTGATGTCCTTAACCACATATTTGAGTATCTTTTCATTGATAGCTTTCATGTATACGTTTAACAAATATTAAATATCAGTATGAACGCAGTCACTAAATTCAAAAAGAATTAATAAAAGAGGGACTTATTGATGTTACTTCAAAAATGGATAAATAACGTCTTTACATCTACATGCCTAAAATCAAGGATCAACAATTCTATTATTATAATAAAGAAAAGAAATTCAACAAATACACATATGACCGTTTTATAGACGTATTGAACATCAAATCAAAGCATACACTAAAAAACATATTAATACCCTAATGAAACACAAGCTATTAATCGTGAGCAATGTAGGAACTACAATTTAAGATATAAATGTTGAACAAAATGAGTCAAAGAATGTAGATACTAAATTACACAATAATAAGAATAATTCATCTGATTCACACAATATGCATTTAGTAACACTATAAACATAATCAACTCTACGTAACAAATTATTGCCTTGACTTGAAGATTTGAAGAGTGAAATTGAAGAAATCTTAATCCGTGTAAATCGAAAATAGAAAATACACAATAAAACGATTACCAAAGTATATAATTATCTATTTATAAGTATTAAAGGAGCATTTACTCAAAGATACGAAGAAGATTATAACCAAGATGTTATTACAAAAAGTCCAAAAATGGCTTTATTTGGACATCCACAGAATATTGTGACTGCGCTAATTAAATCTATGATTAATAGATGATACAAGTTTTATATAAGACCTTGAGTTGCAGAAATAAAATGATTTATCTAAATTAATAATTTTTAATTGGAATATAGATGAGCACAAACATACACATCAATATGCTGATGTGTATGTTTGTGCGCTGTCCTTATTACTTTATTTAAAGGAAAACAGTATATAGTATTATTGAAACTAAGTAATACTAAAATATAAAGTCTTATATTTTGTTTACTGCTCTAATTATTTCTTCTTTTGTTAGATCAATAATAGACTGATATTTTTCTTTATTAAGATCTAGTTTGCTTATTTCAATTTCAATTTTTTCTAATTCTTCAATTATATACTCTCCTTGAGACAGTATTTTAGAGTATATAGCTATTTCAGATGGTTCTTTTTGTGTTTTAAAGGTGGATGCATCTTCATTTAATTCTTTTTCTAAAATAGTTGAAATATCATCGGTAATATTAATTTGCTGACTATTCCATTTCTGTAATCTGCCCTCTATGTAATTTTCCTTACGATATTGTGAAAGAATATTTACATCTATTCCAGCATCCCTAAATATATCTTCGGGTTCTTTGCCTTGATTATATTCTTCTACAGCTTTAAGTTTGAAATCATCTGTATAATATATGTTCTTACTAGTTACTTTATAAATATGAATATTAGACTCCAATTTTTGTCTAACCTCTTTGGGTAAAGTTGCCATTTTTTCTCCCTTTCTTTCTTTTTTTCTTTCTTTTTTATTTCATTACTATAAATTGGTTAAAGTTAAAAGTCAAAATATATATTTATATCATTAATAAAGAGAAGCGGATTTTCGACACACCTTCATACATATGTGTATAAATGTGTGTATATTTATGTTAAGATGGTAAAGGAGGTGTCCAAATGGAAATAATCACATTCGCAGCTGTTAAAGGTGGAGTAGGAAAAACAACATTATCCTATAATTTTTCTGGATATTTAGCTGACTTGGGATACAAAGTATTAATGATAGATTTTGATCACCAATGCAATTTATCTCAAATCTTAGGAATTTATGATCAAAAGAATACTGTCTTATCTATATTCGAAAAAATAGATGCACTACATATTGAAGAAAAAGTTAAGGTACACCGTATTAATAACAATATAGATCTTATCAGTGGATTTTTACGTTTAGATGAGTATGAGAAGCATATGAGTACCACAGATGGAAAAGACATGCAATTATATATGTGGCTAGATGATTACTATGAAGAATATAATATTGGTCAATATGACTATATTATTATTGATACACATCCTGATTTCAGTACATCAACAAGAAATGCAATTGTGGTAAGCCATAAAGTAATTTCTCCTAATAAGCCAAGTGGCTTTAGTGATGATTCAAATGCAAACATTTCATATCGTATTAATAAATTAAAGAAGGATTTAATTGACTTTAGGACACGAGAAAGTTATGTAACAGCTAAACTTTTTTTCGTTGGAAATATGGTCAAACATAATACTAAATCATCAATCAATTTTAAAAAAAGCATTGAAAATCAAGAAGATTATATAACTTATTTTCCTGATAAGGAATTAATTACACGCAGTGTTTTAGAAAAAAAGCCAATTGTATCATTTAAACAAGAACCTACAATATACTTAAAGGAAAAAAGTTTTTTTCAGCAATTTATAAATAGTTGTAAAGCTATTAAAGATGCTTGATTAATACAAATTAAAAAGAGTGCTTTAATTTGTAATTACATCAACACATGTATATACGTCAACATGTGTATGTTTATGTATATAATACATTATGAAAGGTGTTTTAAAATGGCATTTAATAAAAAAATAGATAGTAATAATCAAGAAAAGAATATAGAAAAAGCTTTAGAGAATGCAGTATCACCTAATACATCATATAAAAAAATAGAGATTAAAAAGGATAAAATTAAAGAAAAGAAAAAGAGATATCAATTTATGTTACAGCCTTCAGTTAGAAAAAAACTAGATGAGTTAGTTGAAGAAAATAATTATTCATCATCTTCAGAATTTTTAAATGAGATTATAAAACAATTATATGTAAACTAGTTTTACATATAATATTTCAGATAAATACAGGGGAAGTTAAGAAAACCCTATTAACAAAGAATTTGATTTGTTAATAGGGTTTATTTTTGTGTAAACACAAAAATAAACTTGTAAGT
>NZ_JBXWKZ010000044.1:4198-10497 GCF_058191515.1 Staphylococcus sp. CoH_129_LAB_1
ATATATATAAATAAGAACGTAAATAAACTTGTAAGTATATATATAAATAAGAACGTAAATAAACTTGTAAGTATATATATAAATAAGAACGTAAATAAACTTGTAAGTATATAATATCGAAATAGTAACTTATATTATTAAGAAACACAATTTAATGCCAGTAAATAAAAGAAGACTGTTACCAGAAAAAATAGAAGATATAAACATAACAAAATACAAACTTGACTTTGAATAAGGTAGTAAAGATGATATACCTATTAAAGAAAAAATGAAATATTTAACAACTATGTACTTTATGTCATTATGAAATGATATTTTTGAGATCAATAAAGAGATGTTGGATAAAACCTCTAATATTACATATCATTTATATTTAAATTATAATTAATATATTTTTATTATATAATTTAAATGTAAAATCAATTTGAAAAAACGAACTAAATATTTTATACTTAAACTACATTAAATAGTTCACTAAAACGAACTGTAATTATAAATGTAAGTAAAGACGTATTCATAACTGTAAGTATAAGTATAAATAGGAATGTAAATAGAGATATGAATATGATAATAAGTAAAATAATAAATATGATAGTAAATAAGCAATATATGTACCTAATCATAACTATAGGGCAAAGTTGGTTGTTTACTTATAAATGTAAATAAGAACGCAAATAAAGACGTAAGTAAAGATATAAGTATTAAGTGAAATAATTAAAATTAATGATTAAAGGGGCGTTTTAATATGGCTAACACTAAAACACAAAAGATATTAAGTATCTCAAAAACAAAAAGTGAAAATATCGCAAATTGGTTTGTTAATGACGCACAGTGGAAATTATTAGCTGAACATTTAGAGTTAGGAAAAACAGCTATCTTTAAATATAAGAAGCTTATTAAGACAAAATCAGAAGAACAAGACGCATTATATGCGTTAGGAGATATTTTCACATTAAACCAATTAAACACTGTCATAGAGCTATTTAACGACACGATAGAGTACCCAGAAAAGTATGAAAAACCGAAGAAAAAATCTGATGTTGATTTAAAAGCACAAGCAGATGTAATACAAAAACATACAAAAGATATGAATATGGATTATTTAGGTTATCAAGAGAAGCCGACGGCAACGAAAGAGAAAACCAAAATAGAAACCGAAAACAAAACAGATAAAGAGGCTCAAACCCCTACTAAATCAGATGTTATCGCTAAACATAATGCTAAGCGTAAAGCGATGAAAGAAGAAATAGAAGCTTTGCCTAAAGATAGTCCAGAAAGAATAGAAAAAGAAAGAGCATATAAGCAATCGGAAGCCGATAGAATTGCTGAATTTTGGGACGCACAAAAGCGAGAACAAGAAGATAAATAGGAGTGAATAGCGATGGCTAAGGTATGGAGATACACAATCAAATTACCACCTATGGGAACGCCCAGACCCCGTACAAGACGTTTAGATGATGGACGTACTATCACGTATTATGACCAGTCTTACAGTGATTATTTAGACGCAATACAAGCCGAACTAGCGAAAGATAATGCGATTAATGATGATTTTTATGATGTGATAAATACCGAGTTAGGCGTGAAAGCCGAAATCATGTTTTACGTACAAGCGCCAAGAAGTCAAAAGCGATTAAAAAAGCTAACAAGGACGACAGCACCTGATATAGATAACTTGCTCAAAGCAGCATTAGACGGCATTTTCAGAGGATTAGAAGTCAAAGACAGCCGAGTAGCGTTGGTATCAATGGGCAAGTTTCAAGAAATGGAAAATCCAAGAACTGAGATAGTTTTAAGGGGGATTGAGTAATGGCGAACTCAAATTTAGATAAGTTTCTAGTAATAGAAAAAATGATGGACGAGGCACAGGGCTTAATGGAGCCATATTTAAGTAGTTTAGAGCAGCGTTATGAGTATATGAACGTGTTGAGAAAAGAATATAGTAACCTATCGCACACACTAGGCAAGATACAGCAACGTGTAATCAAGCAAGGTGATAAGCTCGAAGTAGACGCAGACGTAAAGAATGTAGCACAAAGTGCAAGAGACCGAATAGACGAGCATATAGAGGCGATAGAAGAAGATAAAGCAGATGGAGATAATCAACCATCGGTTAAGCAATTAAAACGTGCTAGAGAAAAGCTAGACGGCGAATTAGACGAAGATAGCATAGGAGAAGCATGGCGATTGTTGAAAGTTCGAAAAATAGAAATCGAAGAGTTAAATGTGCTTATGGACTTAATCGACGCTATGGAAGACGGTAAACAAGATAAAGCAGAAAGTATTGTTAAAAAGATTGAAAAGCTAAGAAGTGATTATACAAGTGGCTTTGTACGCTATAGAGAGGCGTTAGAGCAAGGAGAAGACGTACAAAAAGAAGTTGATGATGTTATCGGCGATTTAGAAGATAGTGGCTATATACAAGAGGCTGAGAGCCTTACAGACGCAAGACCTAGTATTGCAGAAGAAAGAGGCTTAAGACCTGACGCACAACCGCTTCTAGACCTTTTAAACCCTATTAAGAGTGCAGGTTTAGAGTATTTTCAAAGTAGAAATAGGAACTCGGCATCATATGATTTAAATGTTGCCTTTGCGAAAGAAGTTGCTTATACAAGAAGAGCGTTATTAGAAGACCGTGAATATATCGGTACTAGAAACGCATTTAACCGTTTAAATACGGCGTTTGAGGAGCTTTCAGGCTATATGTACGACCGTTTTTATCAACTAGGAGGCACGCCAGTAAATTATCACGGACATGATGATAGAGTTAGATAAAAAATAAAAGCAGCAACCAAGCACCATATTAATTATGGTGCTTTTTATAATGCCGTCATATCAACGTTTTAAAGACATTTATAACCATAATCAAGTAATAAAAATAACAGTTCGTTAAAACGAACTATAAAACGCAATAACCTTTAAAAAAGTATAACTAATTAAATATAACATTTAATAAGGAGTTGAGTAAACATTAATAATAAAAATTAAAGGGAAATTAAGAGATAAACAGAGTATATAATTGAATAAAGAACAATATAAAATTAGAGTTATAAATAAAAGAAATATAAGTTCACGAAAGTGAACTTAAAAGGAACGAGCACAAAAATAAGTTCGCAAAAAAGAACCGAAGAGCAAGTGCTATGGGCTATTAGCCCATAGCACTTGCTCTTCGGTTCTTTTTTGCGAACTTATTTTTGTGCTCGTTCCTTTTAAGTTCACTTTCGTGAACTTATATTTCTTTTATTTATAACTCTAATTTTATATTGTTCTTTATTCAATTATATACTCTGTTTATCTCTTAATTTCCCTTTAATTTTTATTATTAATGTTTACTCAACTCCTTATTAAATGTTATATTTAATTAGTTATACTTTTTTAAAGGTTATTGCGTTTTATAGTTCGTTTTAACGAACTGTTATTTTTATTACTTGATTATGGTTATAAATGTCTTTAAAACGTTGATATGACGGCATTATAAAAAGCACCATAATTAATATGGTGCTTGGTTGCTGCTTTTATTTTTTATCTAACTCTATCATCATGTCCGTGATAATTTACTGGCGTGCCTCCTAGTTGATAAAAACGGTCGTACATATAGCCTGAAAGCTCCTCAAACGCCGTATTTAAACGGTTAAATGCGTTTCTAGTACCGATATATTCACGGTCTTCTAATAACGCTCTTCTTGTATAAGCAACTTCTTTCGCAAAGGCAACATTTAAATCATATGATGCCGAGTTCCTATTTCTACTTTGAAAATACTCTAAACCTGCACTCTTAATAGGGTTTAAAAGGTCTAGAAGCGGTTGTGCGTCAGGTCTTAAGCCTCTTTCTTCTGCAATACTAGGTCTTGCGTCTGTAAGGCTCTCAGCCTCTTGTATATAGCCACTATCTTCTAAATCGCCGATAACATCATCAACTTCTTTTTGTACGTCTTCTCCTTGCTCTAACGCCTCTCTATAGCGTACAAAGCCACTTGTATAATCACTTCTTAGCTTTTCAATCTTTTTAACAATACTTTCTGCTTTATCTTGTTTACCGTCTTCCATAGCGTCGATTAAGTCCATAAGCACATTTAACTCTTCGATTTCTATTTTTCGAACTTTCAACAATCGCCATGCTTCTCCTATGCTATCTTCGTCTAATTCGCCGTCTAGCTTTTCTCTAGCACGTTTTAATTGCTTAACCGATGGTTGATTATCTCCATCTGCTTTATCTTCTTCTATCGCCTCTATATGCTCGTCTATTCGGTCTCTTGCACTTTGTGCTACATTCTTTACGTCTGCGTCTACTTCGAGCTTATCACCTTGCTTGATTACACGTTGCTGTATCTTGCCTAGTGTGTGCGATAGGTTACTATATTCTTTTCTCAACACGTTCATATACTCATAACGCTGCTCTAAACTACTTAAATATGGCTCCATTAAGCCCTGTGCCTCGTCCATCATTTTTTCTATTACTAGAAACTTATCTAAATTTGAGTTCGCCATTACTCAATCCCCCTTAAAACTATCTCAGTTCTTGGATTTTCCATTTCTTGAAACTTGCCCATTGATACCAACGCTACTCGGCTGTCTTTGACTTCTAATCCTCTGAAAATGCCGTCTAATGCTGCTTTGAGCAAGTTATCTATATCAGGTGCTGTCGTCCTTGTTAGCTTTTTTAATCGCTTTTGACTTCTTGGCGCTTGTACGTAAAACATGATTTCGGCTTTCACGCCTAACTCGGTATTTATCACATCATAAAAATCATCATTAATCGCATTATCTTTCGCTAGTTCGGCTTGTATTGCGTCTAAATAATCACTGTAAGACTGGTCATAATACGTGATAGTACGTCCATCATCTAAACGTCTTGTACGGGGTCTGGGCGTTCCCATAGGTGGTAATTTGATTGTGTATCTCCATACCTTAGCCATCGCTATTCACTCCTATTTATCTTCTTGTTCTCGCTTTTGTGCGTCCCAAAATTCAGCAATTCTATCGGCTTCCGATTGCTTATATGCTCTTTCTTTTTCTATTCTTTCTGGACTATCTTTAGGCAAAGCTTCTATTTCTTCTTTCATCGCTTTACGCTTAGCATTATGTTTAGCGATAACATCTGATTTAGTAGGGGTTTGAGCCTCTTTATCTGTTTTGTTTTCGGTTTCTATTTTGGTTTTCTCTTTCGTTGCCGTCGGCTTCTCTTGATAACCTAAATAATCCATATTCATATCTTTTGTATGTTTTTGTATTACATCTGCTTGTGCTTTTAAATCAACATCAGATTTTTTCTTCGGTTTTTCATACTTTTCTGGGTACTCTATCGTGTCGTTAAATAGCTCTATGACAGTGTTTAATTGGTTTAATGTGAAAATATCTCCTAACGCATATAATGCGTCTTGTTCTTCTGATTTTGTCTTAATAAGCTTCTTATATTTAAAGATAGCTGTTTTTCCTAACTCTAAATGTTCAGCTAATAATTTCCACTGTGCGTCATTAACAAACCAATTTGCGATATTTTCACTTTTTGTTTTTGAGATACTTAATATCTTTTGTGTTTTAGTGTTAGCCATATTAAAACGCCCCTTTAATCATTAATTTTAATTATTTCACTTAATACTTATATCTTTACTTACGTCTTTATTTGCGTTCTTATTTACATTTATAAGTAAACAACCAACTTTGCCCTATAGTTATGATTAGGTACATATATTGCTTATTTACTATCATATTTATTATTTTACTTATTATCATATTCATATCTCTATTTACATTCCTATTTATACTTATACTTACAGTTATGAATACGTCTTTACTTACATTTATAATTACAGTTCGTTTTAGTGAACTATTTAATGTAGTTTAAGTATAAAATATTTAGTTCGTTTTTTCAAATTGATTTTACATTTAAATTATATAATAAAAATATATTAATTATAATTTAAATATAAATGATATGTAATATTAGAGGTTTTATCCAACATCTCTTTATTGATCTCAAAAATATCATTTCATAATGACATAAAGTACATAGTTGTTAAATATTTCATTTTTTCTTTAATAGGTATATCATCTTTACTACCTTATTCAAAGTCAAGTTTGTATTTTGTTATGTTTATATCTTCTATTTTTTCTGGTAACAGTCTTCTTTTATTTACTGGCATTAAATTGTGTTTCTTAATAATATAAGTTACTATTTCGATATTATATACTTACAAGTTTATTTACGTTCTTATTTATATATATACTTACAAGTTTATTTACGTTCTTATTTATATATATACTTACAAGTTTATTTACGTTCTTATTTATATATATAC
>NZ_JBXWKZ010000044.1:10595-14693 GCF_058191515.1 Staphylococcus sp. CoH_129_LAB_1
ACTTACAAGTTTATTTTTGTGTTTACACAAAAATAAACCCTATTAACAAATCAAATTCTTTGTTAATAGGGTTTTCTTAACTTCCCCTGTATTTATCTGAAATATTATATGTAAAACTAGTTTACATATAATTGTTTTATAATCTCATTTAAAAATTCTGAAGATGATGAATAATTATTTTCTTCAACTAACTCATCTAGTTTTTTTCTAACTGAAGGCTGTAACATAAATTGATATCTCTTTTTCTTTTCTTTAATTTTATCCTTTTTAATCTCTATTTTTTTATATGATGTATTAGGTGATACTGCATTCTCTAAAGCTTTTTCTATATTCTTTTCTTGATTATTACTATCTATTTTTTTATTAAATGCCATTTTAAAACACCTTTCATAATGTATTATATACATAAACATACACATGTTGACGTATATACATGTGTTGATGTAATTACAAATTAAAGCACTCTTTTTAATTTGTATTAATCAAGCATCTTTAATAGCTTTACAACTATTTATAAATTGCTGAAAAAAACTTTTTTCCTTTAAGTATATTGTAGGTTCTTGTTTAAATGATACAATTGGCTTTTTTTCTAAAACACTGCGTGTAATTAATTCCTTATCAGGAAAATAAGTTATATAATCTTCTTGATTTTCAATGCTTTTTTTAAAATTGATTGATGATTTAGTATTATGTTTGACCATATTTCCAACGAAAAAAAGTTTAGCTGTTACATAACTTTCTCGTGTCCTAAAGTCAATTAAATCCTTCTTTAATTTATTAATACGATATGAAATGTTTGCATTTGAATCATCACTAAAGCCACTTGGCTTATTAGGAGAAATTACTTTATGGCTTACCACAATTGCATTTCTTGTTGATGTACTGAAATCAGGATGTGTATCAATAATAATATAGTCATATTGACCAATATTATATTCTTCATAGTAATCATCTAGCCACATATATAATTGCATGTCTTTTCCATCTGTGGTACTCATATGCTTCTCATACTCATCTAAACGTAAAAATCCACTGATAAGATCTATATTGTTATTAATACGGTGTACCTTAACTTTTTCTTCAATATGTAGTGCATCTATTTTTTCGAATATAGATAAGACAGTATTCTTTTGATCATAAATTCCTAAGATTTGAGATAAATTGCATTGGTGATCAAAATCTATCATTAATACTTTGTATCCCAAGTCAGCTAAATATCCAGAAAAATTATAGGATAATGTTGTTTTTCCTACTCCACCTTTAACAGCTGCGAATGTGATTATTTCCATTTGGACACCTCCTTTACCATCTTAACATAAATATACACACATTTATACACATATGTATGAAGGTGTGTCGAAAATCCGCTTCTCTTTATTAATGATATAAATATATATTTTGACTTTTAACTTTAACCAATTTATAGTAATGAAATAAAAAAGAAAGAAAAAAAGAAAGAAAGGGAGAAAAAATGGCAACTTTACCCAAAGAGGTTAGACAAAAATTGGAGTCTAATATTCATATTTATAAAGTAACTAGTAAGAACATATATTATACAGATGATTTCAAACTTAAAGCTGTAGAAGAATATAATCAAGGCAAAGAACCCGAAGATATATTTAGGGATGCTGGAATAGATGTAAATATTCTTTCACAATATCGTAAGGAAAATTACATAGAGGGCAGATTACAGAAATGGAATAGTCAGCAAATTAATATTACCGATGATATTTCAACTATTTTAGAAAAAGAATTAAATGAAGATGCATCCACCTTTAAAACACAAAAAGAACCATCTGAAATAGCTATATACTCTAAAATACTGTCTCAAGGAGAGTATATAATTGAAGAATTAGAAAAAATTGAAATTGAAATAAGCAAACTAGATCTTAATAAAGAAAAATATCAGTCTATTATTGATCTAACAAAAGAAGAAATAATTAGAGCAGTAAACAAAATATAAGACTTTATATTTTAGTATTACTTAGTTTCAATAATACTATATACTGTTTTCCTTTAAATAAAGTAATAAGGACAGCGCACAAACATACACATCAGCATATTGATGTGTATGTTTGTGCTCATCTATATTCCAATTAAAAATTATTAATTTAGATAAATCATTTTATTTCTGCAACTCAAGGTCTTATATAAAACTTGTATCATCTATTAATCATAGATTTAATTAGCGCAGTCACAATATTCTGTGGATGTCCAAATAAAGCCATTTTTGGACTTTTTGTAATAACATCTTGGTTATAATCTTCTTCGTATCTTTGAGTAAATGCTCCTTTAATACTTATAAATAGATAATTATATACTTTGGTAATCGTTTTATTGTGTATTTTCTATTTTCGATTTACACGGATTAAGATTTCTTCAATTTCACTCTTCAAATCTTCAAGTCAAGGCAATAATTTGTTACGTAGAGTTGATTATGTTTATAGTGTTACTAAATGCATATTGTGTGAATCAGATGAATTATTCTTATTATTGTGTAATTTAGTATCTACATTCTTTGACTCATTTTGTTCAACATTTATATCTTAAATTGTAGTTCCTACATTGCTCACGATTAATAGCTTGTGTTTCATTAGGGTATTAATATGTTTTTTAGTGTATGCTTTGATTTGATGTTCAATACGTCTATAAAACGGTCATATGTGTATTTGTTGAATTTCTTTTCTTTATTATAATAATAGAATTGTTGATCCTTGATTTTAGGCATGTAGATGTAAAGACGTTATTTATCCATTTTTGAAGTAACATCAATAAGTCCCTCTTTTATTAATTCTTTTTGAATTTAGTGACTGCGTTCATACTGATATTTAATATTTGTTAAACGTATACATGAAAGCTATCAATGAAAAGATACTCAAATATGTGGTTAAGGACATCAGAAAAATCGAATCACGGTTTAAAATATATAAAATTGTTGACGGCAGAAAAAACCACAATGAATTTGAATTTTAAGCCCTCTCAGCCGTCCATATAAGTCCGTTAAGTATGAATTGCATATATGGAGATAAATATCAAATTGCGGTACATATGTGAAGAGTGTACTTGAGATGATTGTTGCGATGGTCATCTTTTTTATGTTCAAAATCAATAAAAAAGCACTATCTCCTTTACTGCATGCCAACTGACATTCAAGCTAATATTAAGTTATATTCATTAGGTAATCGGGGGATATTCTCATCCCTTACTTCAACTATAAAATGAGGTGATAAAAATGACAAAAATTACTCGAATCAAAATCAAAACATTCTGTAACTATATGATAGGTGTTTCTGTTATCGCCCTAGCCTTATTCATAATCTTTTACTTTTAGTATTTTCTAAACGTTTCACTCATTTAATATGATTATCGAAACAATTGAAAGACTCCTAAATAGCGATTTATCTGCGTATTATATTCATCAAAAAACAGGTGTGACGGCATCAAGTATTCAACGTTTACGAAGTGGCGAACGCCAACTGAACAAATTAATGTTAGATAGTACCGAAAAATTATATTGATTTCAATTAGAGTTAGAACAAAATCAAAAAAATTGCGGAGAGGTTAACAATGAACACTGATGCATTGTGTCGTATATTGAAGTTGAAGCAGGATAGGATAATGGTAAATCAATATGATTTAATTAAATGAGATTTTAATCCAGTCATTGGTAATGAAAAAGAAAACTATCGTCCTTGTTTAGTCATAAGTGATACTGAATTTAATAAGGTTTCCGGTTTTGCTTGGGTTATTCCTATTACAAAAAGATACGATGAGCAATACCCAACAGATGTATTAGTGAAGACTAAAAATCAACATATAAATGGTGTTATCGACTGCAAACAAATTAAATCTGTTGATATACATGCTCGTCCATATCGACATTTTGATATATTGACAACTGAAAAGGTAATAGAAGTAAATGATAGATTGAAAAGTTTATTAAATCTATGAAATTAAAAATGATAATCCCTCTAATCATTTTTGTGTTTTAGATTCTCTAATGATTCGAAGTCAAAAAAATAAGAGGCTGGGACATAATTTCTAACAAATTAGCCAGTAAATGAGTTTATTATAAATTCATTTACTGGCTTCTTTATT
>NZ_JBXWKZ010000045.1:0-13903 GCF_058191515.1 Staphylococcus sp. CoH_129_LAB_1
ATACATTAAAAACTATAATAATAATCGAATTCAACAAAAACTAGGCTACTTATCTCCTGTAAAATACAGAGAATTAGTAGCCTAGAACATAGTGTTTTTATTAAGTTCCCATTTTAAGGATTCAGTGCCATAATAAGCGGGTTCTTTTTATATTAAAATTTAATTTTTTCAGCTAAGAATGTTTCTAATTCTGAGATTGGCATACGAACTTGTTCCATTGAATCTCTATCGCGTACTGTTACTTGATTATCTTCTAATGAATCAAAGTCAAATGTAATACAGTAAGGTGTACCAATCTCATCTTGACGACGATAACGCTTACCAATTGATTGTGATTCATCAAAATCAATAGAAAACTTAGAACTTAATTGTTCAAAGATTTTAATTGCTTCTTCAGATAATTTTTTACTTAATGGTAAAACAGCAGCTTTATATGGCGCTAATGCAGGGTGGAAATGCATTACTGTACGTGCATCTTTACTACCTTCAACGCCTTCTTCATCATATGCATCACATAAGAAAGCTAAAGTAACACGATCTGCCCCTAAAGAAGGCTCAATACAATATGGAATATATTTCTCATTTGTTTCAGGATCATGATATCTGAAATCTTCGCCAGAATGTTCACTATGCTTTTTCAAGTCAAAGTCAGTACGGCTTGCGATACCCCATAATTCGCCCCAACCAAATGGGAATTTATATTCAATATCTGTAGTCGCATTAGAATAATGAGATAATTCTTCTTCATCATGATCACGTAGTCTCATATTTTCTTCATCGATGTTTAAATCTTTTAACCATTGACTTGCAAATGTTTTCCAGTAATTCTGCCATTCAATTTCTTCACCAGGTTTACAGAAGAATTCCAATTCCATTTGTTCAAATTCTCTTGTTCTAAAAATAAAGTTACCAGGCGTTATTTCATTACGGAAAGATTTACCTATTTGTCCAATACCAAATGGTAATTTTTTACGCATTGAGCGTTGAACATTTTTATAGTTTACAAAAATACCTTGTGCAGTTTCTGGACGTAAAAATAGTTCATTAGTAGAATTTTCAGTAACACCTTGGAATGTTTTAAACATTAAGTTAAATTGACGAATGTCTGTCCAATTAGCAGTACCACTTACAGGACATACAATCCCTTCATCATCGATAATACGTTTCATTTCCTCAAAGCTTAAACCATCAGCAATGAAGTTTTCGTCACCTTTTTCATTTTGCATATAGTCTTCAATTAATTTATCTGCACGATAACGAATTTTACTATCTTTATTATCAATCATTGGATCATTAAAGTTACCTAAATGACCAGATGCTTCCCAAGTTTTTGGATTCATTAAAATTGCAGCATCAATACCAACATTATAAGGTGATTGAGTGATGAATTTTTGCCACCATGCCTTTTTAATATTATTTTTTAATTCAACACCTAATGGGCCATAATCCCATGTATTAGATAAACCACCGTAAATATCACTACCTGGGAATACAAACCCTCTATGTTTAGCAAGTGATACAATAGTATCCATATCTTTAACCATATTATCTCTCCTTTTAAAATAAAAATGTCCCAAGACAATAAATAAATATAAAACTATACTTATTATTATCTTGGGACGAGTTAATAATTCTTCTATATAAATATATAGTGTTAACAAAATAACCCGCGGTTCCACCCAAATTAGTGTAGACACTCGCTTTTATGTAATGATGATGTTAGGCCAAATTTAAAGTGTTAAGCTTCCACCGACCTTAACTCGCTTAATCATATTTTAATTCATAGGAAATTTAATAGCAAGGATTTATATGTATTTGTAGGCTTATATATAAATAGGTATAATAAAAATGAAATTAAAAGGGGTGAAGATCTATAGAACTAAGTAAAAGACAAGAACAAATAATTGAAATAGTTAAAGATGGTGGCCCGATAACTGGTGAACATATTGCAGATAAACTTAATTTAACTCGTGCTACTTTACGTCCTGATTTGGCTATTCTAACTATGTCTGGTTTTATTGAAGCTAGACCACGAGTGGGTTATTATTATTCAGGTAAATCCAAGAATAAATTAGTAAGTGATCAGTTACGTCAATATATAATAAAAGATTATATGTCTCTGCCTGTTATTGTTAAAGAAGAAATATCCATTTACGATGCTATATGTACTATATTTTTAGAAGATACAGGAACATTATTTATAACTAACCAAAATGATGACTTGGTTGGTGTAAGCTCACGAAAAGATTTGCTACGTGCCTCAATGATTGGTCAAGATATTCATACAATGCCTATAAGTGTCATTATGTCACGTATGCCTAATATCGTTTATTTAGAAGAAGAAGAACTTGTCATCTACGCAGCTAATCAAATGATAGATAAGGAGATAGATTCAATTCCCGTTGTTAGAAAAAAAAGGAATAATAAATATAAAGTTGTAGGTAGAATATCTAAAACAACAATAACAAAATTATTCGTTTCATTATTTAAAGAATAGGTGATAATCAATGGAAAATATAAAGATAATCATTGCATCGGATTCAATTGGGGACACAGCAGAGTTAGTGGCTAGAGCTTGTGTAGCTCAATTTAATCCCAAAGCTTGTAAGCATGATTTTTTGAGATATCCTTACATAGAAAGCTTTAAGGATATTGATGAAGTCGTACAAGTAGCTATAGATAAAAATGCAATCATTGTATATACATTAGTAGAACCAGAAATCAAAGCATATATGAAGAAAAAGGTAGACTATTTTTCATTAAAATCTGTTGATATCATGGGACCTCTCATGACTCTACTTAATCAATCGTATGATGAAAAGCCTTACAATCAGCCAGGTAGAGTTCATAAATTGGATGATGCCTATTTCAAAAAAATAGATGCAATAGAATTTGCAGTAAAATATGATGACGGCAAAGATGCAAAAGGATTGCCTAAAGCTGATATAGTTTTAATTGGTATTTCAAGAACTTCTAAGACGCCTTTATCTCAGTATCTAGCTCACAAAAGTTATAAAGTAGTGAACATACCTCTAGTACCAGAGGTAACGCCACCAGATGAACTATTTAAAATTAATCCTAATAAATGTATAGCTTTAAAGATTAGTGAAGATAAGCTTAATTTAATAAGAAAACAACGCCTTAAACAATTAGGATTAGGTGAACATGCTAAATATGCAACTGAAGATAGAATTAAAGAAGAAATTCAATATCTTGAAGAAATCGTTAAACAAATAGGATGTCCGGTTATTGATGTATCTGATAAAGCCATTGAAGAAACAGCTAATGATGTTATACGAATTATTGAAAATAAAGCATAAAGATTTAAAAATCTTCAGTAAAAGTATATAATATTATGACTACTATTTAATAGGTGATATATATTGCGTATAGAACAGTCAGTAATTAATGAAATAAAAGAAAAAACGGATATTTTAGATTTAGTAAGTGAATATGTGAAATTAGAAAAAAGAGGACGCAATTATATTGGTTTGTGTCCTTTTCATGATGAAAAAACCCCTTCGTTTACAGTATCTGAAGATAAGCAAATATGCCATTGTTTTGGCTGTAAAAAAGGAGGAAATGTCTTTCAATTTACTCAAGATATTAAGGACATTTCGTTCGTAGAAGCAGTACAAGAACTTGGCGAGCGAGTGAATATTAAAGTAGATCTCGGTCATTCTAATCCATCTACAACTCAAATAGCATCTGAAGACTTAAAAATGATTGAAATGCATGAATTAATTAATGAATATTATATGTATGCATTGATGAAATCAGTAGAAGGTGAGGAAGCTTTAAAATATCTCATTAATCGTGGATTCACTGAAGAATTAATAAAAACGCGTGGAATTGGCTATGCTCCTAATAACTCTCACTTTTGTCATGACTTTTTACAACAAAAAGGGTATGATATAGAATTGGCTTATGAAGCTGGTTTATTGTCACGTAATGAAGAAAATTTTAGTTATTACGATCGTTTTAGAGATCGTATCATGTTTCCACTAAAAAACGCGCAAGGAAGAATTGTTGGTTTTTCTGGTAGAACTTATAATAATCAAGAACCTAAGTATTTAAATAGTCCTGAAACGCCGATTTTTCAAAAGAGACGATTACTTTATAACCTTGATAACGCAAGAAAATCAATCAGAAAAAATGATGAAGTAATGTTGTTAGAAGGATTCATGGATGTGATTAAAGCTGATTATGCTGGATTGAAAACAGTAGTAGCAAGTATGGGGACTGCATTATCAGAAGACCATATCACTGTTTTAAGAAAATTAACTTCAAATATAACTTTAATGTTTGATGGAGATTTTGCTGGTCAAGAGGCAACGTTAAAA
Organism: Staphylococcus sp. CoH_129_LAB_1; assembly: GCF_058191515.1. NCBI lineage: Bacteria > Bacillati > Bacillota > Bacilli > Caryophanales > Staphylococcaceae > Staphylococcus > Staphylococcus sp. CoH_129_LAB_1. The sequence goes on from NZ_JBXWKZ010000045.1 coordinate 4,344, forward strand.
ACTGGAGAACATTTACTTAAACATGGTTTAAATGTATTTGTAGTACACTTACCCAAAAATATGGATCCCGATGAATATATAGTTAAATTCGGTAAAGAAAAGTTTATAGAATTTATAAATAATGAAAAGAAATCGTTTATTATATACAAAGTTCAGTCCTATCGAGATGAAATCGAAAATAATGACCTAGCATATGAGCGTCACTTTAAAGAGATTACTGAAGATATTTCATTTGTCAAATCTTCTATATTAAAAAATAAAATTGCGAACGATGTAGCTGATATTTTTAAAGTAGATGTAAATACTATTATGTCAAATATTCATCAACAACCTGAATTTATCTCATATGAAGAAGACTATATTGGAAATATTACGGATGATTCGACTTCTAATTCTCAAAATTTAAATATTGTTTTTACACATTTAAATAAAAGTGAAAAAGCGCAAAGAGCTTTATTAAAACACTTTATGATGGAAAAAGACATTTTTCTAAATTACAATCAACAACTTGAGGAAAATGATTTTACGAATAAATATTTCCAAGGTGTTTTTAAAGCGCTAAAACATTATTATTCTGAAAATGATTATTACTCGATTAGTGATTTAATATTATATATTGAAGATAAAGATATTAGAGAGGTAATCATACAACTTGATGATTATGAATTGAACCGAGAACCTTATGATTTAGAAATTGAAGAGTATATTTCAATATTAAATGAAAATAAATATGAAGATTCTATTGAAGAACTTAATCATAAATTAAAAGATGCACTTAGAATTGGGGACGTAGAAGCTCAAAAATATTATTTACAACTAATAGTTAATAAAAATAAGCAACGCATGTAGTTATAAATGAATCATTTAAATTAAAAAACAAAAACTAATAATAAACTTTTAATATAGTATTTATATTTAATAACCATTATTGTATAATGGTTATTATGCGTTTTTAAAGGGTAGACAAATAATAAGATGAGTATTTATTAAGTAAGAATATCATTTTTATTTTCTATAGAATGATACTATTTCATGTTTATTATAAAATATACTTTTCTTATTATAATAAATTATTATATAATTAAATATCTTAATTGAAAGCTTAAAATATGATTGGGAGGCCTTTTCATGTCTGATAACCAAGTTAAAATCAAAAAACAAACAATTGATCCGACTTTAACATTAGAAGATGTTAAAAAACAATTAATTGAAAAAGGTAAAAAGGAAGGTCATTTAAGTCATGAAGAAATTGCTGAAAAGTTACAAAATTTTGACATGGATTCCGACCAAATGGATGATTTCTTTGACCAACTAAATGATAATGATATAAATTTAGTAAATGAAAAAGATAGTTCAGATACAGATGAAAAATTAAATCCAAACGACTTAAGTGCGCCTCCAGGTGTTAAAATAAATGATCCTGTAAGAATGTACTTAAAGGAGATTGGTCGTGTAAATCTTCTTAGTGCACAAGAAGAAATTGAATTAGCTAAGCGTATTGAAAAAGGTGATGAAGTAGCAAAATCTCGTCTTGCAGAAGCTAACTTGCGTTTAGTTGTAAGTATTGCCAAACGTTATGTCGGTCGTGGTATGTTGTTCTTAGACTTAATACAAGAGGGAAATATGGGTCTTATTAAAGCAGTAGAAAAGTTCGATTTTAGTAAAGGATTTAAATTTTCTACTTATGCTACGTGGTGGATTAGACAAGCTATTACACGTGCTATTGCTGACCAAGCACGTACCATCCGCATCCCTGTGCATATGGTTGAAACTATTAATAAGCTTATTCGTGTTCAAAGACAATTATTACAAGACTTAGGTCGTGATCCTGCTCCTGAAGAAATTGGTGAAGAAATGGATTTACCACCTGAAAAAGTTCGTGAAATTCTTAAAATAGCTCAAGAGCCAGTATCTTTAGAAACACCAATTGGTGAAGAAGATGACAGTCACTTAGGAGACTTTATTGAAGACCAAGAAGCGCAAAGCCCATCTGATCATGCAGCTTATGAGTTATTAAAAGAACAATTAGAAGACGTTTTAGATACACTTACTGATAGAGAAGAAAATGTTTTACGCTTAAGATTTGGCCTTGATGACGGACGAACTAGAACATTAGAAGAAGTGGGTAAAGTGTTCGGTGTTACAAGAGAACGTATTCGTCAAATCGAAGCTAAAGCGCTTAGAAAATTAAGACATCCAAGCCGTAGCAAACGTCTTAAAGATTTTATGGATTAAGATTATTGCTAAATGTATGTTAACGAATAGATGTTATGTATAGAGAAATTTGAGGCTAAGACAATATCATGTCCTAGCCTCTTTTTATAGTAAAGGAGATAACAATGATATCATTAAATCATAGATTAAAAGTTGTAAGTCAATACTTATTACCTACTTCCTTGGCTGATATTGGTTCTGATCATGCTTATTTACCCATTTATGCAATACAACATCATCTATGCGATGATGCTATTGCTGGTGAGGTGATAAAAGGACCTTATACGGCTGCTAAAACTAATGTAGCACAGCATCAACTCACTCAACATATCGATGTGCGTTTAGGTGATGGTCTTAATATACTAACAGAGCAAGATAAAGTAGATAATATCACAATTTGTGGAATGGGAGGTCCCTTGATAGCTAAAATATTAGATGAAGGTAAAGATAAACTTGCGCATCATCCTCGTCTAATTTTGCAAAGTAATATTCAAACTGAAACCTTACGAAAGACACTTCAACATCTTAATTACGATATTATTGCTGAAGAAATTTTAGAAGAAAAAGGACATGTCTATGAGATTGTAGTTAGTGAATGGAAGAAAAATCCTAATCCTCTTAATAAGAATGCCCTGAAATTTGGCCCTATTCTATTGAAAAATAAGAACGCTATTTTTATCAAAAAATGGAAAAGAGAATTAACAGCTTTAGAGCATATTCGTCATCAATTGAATCCAATCCAACATCGTGAGAGACTAAAAGAGATTGAAGAAGACATATCAATGATAAAAGAGGTGCTCTAAAATGAAAATTAAAGAACTAATGTCAATCATTGACAAACATGTTCCTCTAGAAACTGCTGAAAACTGGGATAATGTAGGTTTGTTAATTGGAGATAACAAAAAAGAAATAACAGGTGTTTTGACAACATTAGACTGCACAATGGAAGTAATAGAAGAAGCAATTAGAAAAGGATACAATACAATTATTGCGCATCACCCTTTAATTTTTAAAGGTGTTAAATCATTAGTTAATGATGGATATGGTAAGTTAATACGCACGCTTATTCAAAACGACATTCAACTTATTGCTTTGCACACTAATCTAGATAATCACATTGACGGGGTCAATGAGATGTTAGCTAAAAAATTAGGATTAAATAATATTAGATTTTTAAATGAAGAAGAATCTTTTTATTATAAAGTACAAACTTATATTCCAGAAAAAAATTTAAAATCATTTAAAAATCATTTAAATAATAGTGGATTAGCAAAAGAAGGTAATTATGAATATTGTTTCTTTGAATCTAAAGGTACTGGTCAATTCAAACCAGTAGGTGAGGCACATCCTCATATTGGAGAACTAAATCGAATTGAATATGTAAATGAAGTGAAGTTAGAGTTTATGATTCATAAAGATCAATTAAGTATTGCTAAAAGTGCGATCATTAATTATCATCCTTATGAAACACCAGTTTATGACTTTATTAAGATGACTAAATCTGCTAATTATGGTCTTGGTAAAATAGGCGAACTCAATGAGCCATTAAATTTAGAAGATTTTGCTAAATATGCTAAAGTGCAATTAGATATTCCTAGTGTTCGTTATACAGGTCCTTCAGATGCATTAATTAAAACAGTTGCTATTATTGGAGGCGCTGGTATCGGTTTTGAAACAACTGCTTCTAAAAAAGGGGCAGATGTTTTCGTCACTGGAGATATCAAACATCATGATGCGCTTGACGCTAAAACTAATGGCATTCATTTATTAGATATCAATCATTATAGTGAGTATGTTATGAAAGAAGGACTCAAAGATTTACTTGAACGATGGTTATTAAGTAATGATTATAAGCAATTTAAAATAGAAGCATCAGAAATAAATACTGATCCATTTAATTATATTTAGAAAAATACAAAGGAGGCCAGAGTAATGGCTAATCATCCATTTGAAATGTTTAATTTAAATCCAAATCTTATTGAGGCAGTTAAAGATTTAAATTTTAATAAACCTACTGAAATTCAAAATAGAATTATTCCACGTATAAAAAAAGGAACCAATTTAATTGGACAATCACAAACAGGTACTGGTAAATCACATGCCTTTTTATTACCTTTAATAGATTTAATTAATACTGAAATTAAAGAACCACAAAGTATTGTTGTAGCCCCAACTCGTGAATTAGCACAGCAATTATATAAAGTGGCTAGTCATCTAACTAGTTTTCAATCAGATATTAAAGTAAGTTTATTTATCGGTGGTACTGATATAGAAAAAGATAAACAACGAACAAATCAACAACCTCAATTAGTTATCGGTACACCAACTCGAATTAATGATTTAGCTCAAAGTGGTCATTTGCATATTCATAAGGCATCATATTTAATTATTGATGAAGCAGATTTATTAATAGATTTAGGTTTAATAGAAGATGTTGATTATATTGCTGCTCGATTAGACGAACATGTTAATATTGCAGTCTTTAGTGCTACAATCCCAAAATCACTAGAACCATTTTTAAATAAATATCTTAGTCATCCTGAATTTGTTGTAGTTGACAACAAATCGCAGAATAAAAAAAATATTGAATTTTACTTGATTCCTACTAAAGGGACTGAAAAAGTTGATAAAACTTTGCAATTAATTGATATACTAAATCCATATTTATGTATTATTTTCTGTAACAGTAGAGAAAACGCAGATGAACTTGCTCAATCTTTAAATGAGTCTGGTATCAAAGTTGGTATGATTCATGGTGGTTTATCACCTAGGGAACGTAAACAACAAATGAAACGTATTCGTAATTTAGATTTTCAATATGTTATTGCAAGTGATTTAGCTTCAAGAGGGATTGATATCGAAGGCGTTAGTCATGTAGTAAATTTTGATGTCCCTAATGATATTGATTTCTTTACTCATAGAGTTGGTAGAACAGGTCGAGGAAATTATAAAGGCGTGGCTATAACATTATATAATCCAGATGAAGAGCAAAATATTTCTCTTATTGAAGATAAAGGTTATTATTTTAACAATGTTGATATAAAAAATGGAGAACTTTCGCCAATAAAAGCACATAATACACGTCGTAAACGTGAACGTAAAGATGATCATTTAACAAATGAAGTTAAACATAAAGTAAGAAGTAAATCTAAAAATAAAATTAAACCAGGATATAAAAAGAAATTTAAACGAGAAGTAGAAAGAATGAAACGACAAGAAAGAAAACAATATAGTAAACAACGTAGTAGACAACAACGAAAAAACAATAAAAAAGGTTAGGTGAAACAAATGTTAATTGGCTCACATGTATCAATGAGTGGTAAAAAAATGTTAGAAGGATCGGCTGAAGAAGCACATCAATTCGGTGAATCAACATTTATGATTTATACAGGCGCACCTCAAAATACAAGAAGAAAAAGTATAAACGATTTAAATATTGAAAAGGGCCACAAAGTTATGGAACAATATGGTTTATCAAATATTGTTGTACATGCTCCTTATATTATAAATATAGGTAATACAACAAAACCTGAAGTTTATGAATTAGGCGTTAACTTTCTTCAAAATGAAATTGAACGCACACAAGCGATTGGAGCGAAAGATATTGTCTTACATCCAGGTGCTCATGTAGGGGCGGGTGCAGATAAAGGAATTAATCAGATTATTAAAGGGTTAAATGAAGTTTTAACACATGATCACAATGTTCGAATTGCACTTGAAACAATGGCTGGAAAAGGGACAGAAATTGGACGTAATTTTGAAGAGCTAGCTCGTATTATTGACGGAGTGACACATAATGACCGTTTATCTATTTGTTTCGATACCTGTCATACTCATGATGCTGGATATAACATTAAAAATGATTTTGACGGAGTTTTAAACGAATTTGATAAAATTATTGGAGTAGACCGCATTAAAGTTGTTCATGTCAATGATAGTAAAAATGAACAAGGCGCGCATAAAGACCGTCACGAAAATATTGGGTTTGGATATATAGGTTTTGACGCATTAAATTATGTAGTACATCATGAAGTGTTTAAAGATATTCCTAAAATTCTTGAAACTCCTTATGTAGGAGAGGATAAAAAAAATAAAAAGCCTCCTTATCGCTTTGAAATCGAAATGTTAAAATCTCAAAAATTTGATTCAGAACTAAAAGAAAAAATATTAAATCAATAATCAAAATAAGAGTAGGATAGTAACCTTAAAGTGACTATCTTACTCTTATTTTAATTCGTAAACATTACTATTTACAAAAATCATATATAATTGTATAGTATTTAGCGAGGTGAAAAGATGAATCAACCTGTTTTTGAATTACAAAATATTGATTATTATTTTGATAATAAACAAGTACTAGAAAATATTAATATTAGAATTAATAGAGGTGACTTTCTTGCAATCGTTGGTCCTAATGGTGCCGGTAAATCCACTCTTTTAAAGATAATTCTCGGCTTATTACCATTACAACACGGCGAAATATATATTGATGGGAAATCTTATAAGAAAAATACTCAATCTGCTTTAAAAATTAGTTATGTGTCTCAAAAAGCCAATGCTTTTACTGCAGGATTTCCTGCTAGTGTGAAAGAAGTCGTTTTAAGTGGTTTAACTAAAACGAAAAAAATTTTTCAGTGGTTTAATAAAAGTGATGAAGAACGTGTAGATAACGTCTTACATCGTTTAAACATTCATCATTTAAAGAATAAAAATATTTCAGAATTATCAGGCGGACAACAACAACGCGTCCTAATCGCACGCGCTTTAATTTCTAATCCCTCCGTCTTAGTACTAGATGAACCGACAAATGGAATTGATGCAAAACATGTAAATGAATTCTATGCCACATTGCAACATTTAAAAGAAGAAGGTATAACGATAATTTTAGTTACTCATGATATAGGTGTAGTTGTAGATACAGCAACAAAAGTCGCTTGCTTAAATAAACATCTTCACTTCCACGGTTCTACTGAAGAATTTAAGTCTCTTGATGAAGTTGAAATATCAAAAATATATGGTCATCCAATTAAATTTGTTGATCATCAACATAATCGTTCATGCTGTGACGCATAAATTTAAATAGGAGTTAAATTATGATAAGTATACGAATTAAATTAAGAGGTGAATATCATGATTGAAGCATTGTTAAACTTTGATTTTATGAGATATTCACTTTTAAGTGGAATATTAATTGGTTTTATCGCACCTTTTATTGGTGCATTTATAGTAGTAAGGCGATTATCACTAATTGCAGATGCTTTAAGTCATGTTACACTAGGTGGCATTTCGTTTGGTATGTTTATTATTACTTTATCACCAGCATTAGCGTTTATAAACCCAATGTGGTTTGGGATAATATTTGCAATTATTGGAGCTTTACTTATTGAAAAATTAAGAACTTCATATTCAAATTATCAAGAAATTGCAATTCCTATTATAATGAGTGCTGGGATTGCATTAAGTGCAATTTTTATTTCTCTATCTGATGGTTTTAATCAAGAAATTGTTGGATTATTATTTGGATCCATTAGTGCTGTAAATTTCAGTGATTTAGTCACAATCACAATTATCTCAGTTGTTGTATTACTATTCATACTTTTGCTATACAAAGAATTATTTATTTTATCTTTTGATGAAGAATATAGTAAAGTTATAAATATACCAAAATGGATTCAGTTTTTATTTATAGCAATTGTTGCTATGGTCATTTCAGCATCAATGAGAGTAGTAGGGATTTTACTTGTTAGTGCGTTAATAACCTTACCTGTGGCTATAGCAATGCGATTAACTAAAGGATTTAAACAGTTAATTATTTTAAGTATTGTGATAGGTGAATGTTCTGTTATTCTAGGGCTTACCTTAGCATTTTATGTCAATATATCTCCTGGTGGTGTCATCGTGGTATTATTAGTTTTAATCTTAGGAATAACGATGTTACTACAGAAAACAAAACGAACTACCAAAAAGGAGCATTAAATTATGAATACTAATGACGCTATTAAAATTTTAAAAGGCAATGGATTAAAATATACTAAAAAAAGAGAAGATATGATTAATATCTTTGTTAAAGAAGATAAATATATTAATGCTAAATATATACAACAACAATTAGATAATGATTATCCAGGTATATCTTTTGATACCATTTATCGTAATCTTCATCTTTTTAAAGATTTAAATATTGTTGAAAGTACAGAATTAGATGGAGAAATGAAATTTAGAATCGCTTGTACTAATCATCATCATCATCATTTTATTTGTGAAAATTGTGGAGATACAAAAGTAATAGATTTTTGTCCAATCGATCAAGTTAAGCAATTTCTCCCCAATGTATATATCCATACTCATAAATTAGAAGTATATGGCATATGTGAAACTTGTCATAATAAAGGTATACACTAAAATGGTAAAAAAATCTTTGGCACAAAAAGCTCCAAAGATTTTTTATAGGTCAAAAGTCTGAATTTTTACTAATATTGAAATATATGTTTAAAAACTACTAAAATGAGATATAGAAAGAGTATAATAAAAGTATGACAACTATGTGAATAATGATTTAGAGCAAATGATTTGTTACACATCACATAGCTTGTTAATATTATTGTAAAGATTATTTAGGAGGATGATTATTTATGGCTTTTGAATTACCAAATTTACCATATGCAGCAGATGCATTAGAACCACATATTGACAAAGAAACAATGGAAATTCATCATGACAAACATCATAACACTTATGTTACAAAATTAAATTCTGCAGTTGAAGGTACTGATTTAGAATCTAAATCAATTGAAGAAATTGTTGCAAATTTAGACAGTGTACCTGAAAATATTCAAACAGCTGTACGTAATAATGGTGGAGGTCATTTAAATCACTCATTATTCTGGGAATTATTAACTCCTAATTCTGAAGAAAAAGGTACTGTAGTTGATAAAATTAAAGAACAATGGGGTTCTTTAGATGAATTCAAAAAAGAATTTGCTGATAAAGCTGCAGCACGTTTTGGTTCAGGTTGGGCTTGGTTAGTAGTAAATAACGGGAAATTAGAAATTGTTACTACTCCAAATCAAGATAATCCTATTACTGAAGGAAAAACTCCAATTTTAGGTTTAGACGTTTGGGAACATGCTTATTACCTTAAATATCAAAATAAACGTCCAGATTATATCAGTGCCTTCTGGAATGTTGTAAATTGGGAAAAAGTAGACGAATTATACAACGTTGCTACTAAATAATAATATAAAAAAGTATTTATTGGTGATCTCTTTCCTGGACTGACCCCAATTAGTGGGAATGATATAAAAACACTTTCGTTGAATTCATATTAAAATGAATCATGCGGAGGT
>NZ_JBXWKZ010000046.1:0-8617 GCF_058191515.1 Staphylococcus sp. CoH_129_LAB_1
TCTACAACTATAAAAAATAGCTGTGAAGAAATCTATCGTCATAGATTTCTTCACAGCTAATCTTAGTATGTTTTTTATGGTTTAGTTGTATATCGAGGTCTATATAGCTGGCCCATATCTATATTTTCAATTCCTAATAATTTAATCTTATTATCAATTGTTCCACCATATCCTGTTAAACTACCATCTTTTCCTACTACGCGATGACATGGAATGATGATAGAAATTGGATTTTTCCCTACAGCTCCTCCTACTGCTTGTGCAGACATCTTCGGTTTATTCATTAATTGACCGATATGTTTTGCGATAGTTCCGTAAGTAGTCAGCTCACCATATGGAATCGTACTAAGATAAGACCATACTTCTTGTTGAAAAGGTGTGCCATGAGGTTGTAAAGTAAAGTCAATCTCTGGATTATTTCCTAAGAAATAGTTATCAAGCCATTTCCTTACTTTCTTAAAAACAGATAATTCATTATTTGTAGGAAAACGTAAATGCGTGTGCTGATATAAATATTCTAATTGAGTAACTACTTCGCCGTCTGTAACAACTTCTAAATTACCCACTGGAGATTTATAAAGCATTGAATATGACATATAGCTCCCTCCTCATCCTATTTTTTATTGTAATAAAAAAAGAAGCGAGAATGAATTCATTTCAATTCATTTTCTCGCTCTCTTTACTTAACTATTACACATTCATGTGTAACTCTATACCACTCAATCTTTTTTAATACATTATCATCTTAATTAAAGTTATACAATTCATAGCCTTTATCTTTGGCATATTCTAATGCTAAAATTTCTAACACATTGATGAACGCTGGCTCATCTTTAACGTTTACATATTGAAATGTTAATCCATAATCTTCAGCTGTGATTGATTTAATATCTTCTTCGCTCAAACCTTTTTGTTGAGCTAAGCCCTTTTTAAATTTTGTTGTACCTACGCCAGATTTTAAGTTATATTGTCCCATTTTATTAAATAAGTCTTTAGTAATCGGTTGATATCCAGTTGAATATCCTCCAGTTTGTCCTACAAATATTGGTGTTTTATTATCAAAAATAACATATACACCAAATTTATCTTGAACTTTTTCACGATCTTTTTTATTAAATGATAAAGCATTACCTTTGTCATACTTAAATAATTTTTTAAGTTGCTTTTTATTATCTTCTTTAATTTGATTTAATCTTTTACTACCTTTCATACTATATCATCCCCCAGTATAGAGTATTTTTATGTTTTCCCGAATTATCATCGAATCAATTTATAAAGAATACTATTTTTCTATAATTTTTTAATTTTCATTTATAATTATAATTAATTTCTTTAAAATTTATATACCCTATTCATCCTAGTTAAAACTTTTCTATATTGTAAATTATTTAACTCTAACTTCAAAAAGATAATTTCTTTTATTAAATTACAATTTATTAGTTATTCTCTATTTATTTATAGATATTTCTATTCTATAATCATATATTATGTATCTATATATTTTATAGCTTACCTGTTAGGGGAGAAAGACATGAATGATAAAGATTTAAGAGTCATAAAGACTAAAAAAGCGTTAACGAATAGTTTATATGCTTTATTAGAAATAGAACCCTTCTCTTCTATTACTGTTCATAAAATTTGTAAAAATGCTGGTATTCATCGTACTACATTTTATAAACACTTTTATGATAAATATGAACTACTCGTTTATTTACTTGAAGTCACTGGGAAAGATTACTTTGCAATTGATATTAAGGAACGTATTAATCACCCGTTTCAAATGTTGTCTAATTCATTAAATCACGAAACATTGTCTAGAATCGAACATATGCAAGAAGAAGATAACGAATACAACAAAGTTAGAAATCAGTTTCTTATAAATATTATCAAAAATGACTTTCATGAAAATGTGGATCGCATAGCAATTGACGAGACTATTCCTAAAAGCTTAGTTTTCTATGTTTTTGGTTCGATTATAGGTGGTTTTTTAGAGTGGCAAAAAAATGAAGACTCAACACTTACACCTGAAGAAATGGATGACGCTTTTCATAAACTAATTAATATTGAAACGATTAATTAATGTTTAAACAATAGTTATATCGTTTGCATAAATAAACCCCGTAGAAGGATTTCTACGGGGCTTATTTACGATTAGTTATTGTTTTTTATGTGGTTTAATTTTAATTCGTTTAATTGGCTAGATGCATTAATATCACAACTACAATCTGTATCACAACCACCACATTTTCCTTGAGTAGAGCGATTAAAGAATTTATATAATGTATAAGCAGCGTAACCAAAAATAGCAACAAAAATTATTACGTTTATTAATAAAGTCATCGTCATCATCCTTATATAAATAATTTTGTGATTTGATAAAAAGCAAATGTTAATACATACGCTGTAAATATTGGATAAATTAATGCTGTTAATGTCCATTTCCATGATGTTGTTTCTTTACGAATTGTTGCAACAGTTGAAATACATGGAACATATAATAATATAAAAATCATAAAGGCATATGCAGATAGTGGTGTGAACTGTTGTTGAATGACATTCACTAACCCACCTTCACTAGAAGAGTACAGGATAGCCATGGAACTCACAATAACTTCTTTGGCTAAGAATCCTGGAATTAACGTAGCTCCTGCTTGCCAACTACCAAATCCTAATGGTGCAATCAGATGTCCAAAGAATTGACCAATACTATGCATGAAGCTTTCATCAATATGTACATTTATTCCATGTGGACCAATGTAACTTAATGCCCAAATGACTACAGAGCCTCCAAAAATAAATGTGCCTGCTTTTTTAACGAAGCCTTTTGCTTTTTCCCAAGTACTTCTCCATAACGTTTTGATTGATGGAACTCTATACGTAGGTAATTCCACAATAAATACGGAATTCTCACTTTTAAGAATAAATTTATTTAGCAATGTACTTACTATTAATGCTACTACAATCCCTAATACATATAAACTTAACACTACAAGTGATTGATACTTTTTAAAAAATACTCCTACAAAAATGGCATATACTGGTAATCTCGCCGAACATGACATGAATGGCGCAATTAAAATAGTAATTAATCTTTCTTTTTCGTTTTCAATACTACGCGTTGCCATAATACTAGGTACATTACAACCAAATCCAATAATCATTGGGATAAATGACTTACCACTTAATCCTATTGATTCCATTGTTCTATCCATTAAGACTGCGATTCGTGCCATATATCCTGAATCTTCTAGAAGTGAAATGAAGAAGAATAATACAATAATTTGTGGCACAAATACCAAGACTGAACCTACACCTGCTACAATACCATCTGTAATCAAATCTTGTAGAAATGGTACTACATGTAAATAATGCATGCCTACCTTTAACCAGTCTGTGAGTGGTCCACTAAAGAAAGCATCTAGTTGATCTGATAGTGGCGTTCCTATCCAAGTAAATGTGGTTTGAAAAATCAACCACATAATAATTAGAAATATCGGAATACCTAAGTATCTATTCATTATAATTTTATCGAGTTTTTCAGTTAAAAATTGCTGCTCCTCATTTGGATATTCAACGACACCATTTAATAGACGATCAATGTATTGATTTCGAATCGTTTCAATATGTTGTCGTATTGATACATCTAAGTGATGACTTAAATTCTCTTTAATTGGTTCAATTTGTTCGGAAATCACTGAAGGTAGTTCGCGCTCAATTTCCGGATTGTCTAGTAAATACTGAATTGCTATAAAGCGTAAACGTTTTGAAGGATATTCTGTGTGTGCTTGAATGATAGAAGTTATTTGCTTAATCGCCTCTTCAGTTTCTTTACCATAACTGATTTTAAAATTACGTCTTTCTTTCGGATTTAAAAAAGACAATTCATTTAGCAATTCATCAGTACCTTTTCCTTTACGAGCAACAATTGGAAATACAGGTACTTTTAATTTTCTCATTAGACCTTCATATTTAATTTTAATACCTCTTTGCGTTGCCACATCTACCATGTTTAATCCAATAATAATAGGTTCATTTAATTCCATTAATTGTAATGTAAGTTGAAGATTTCTCTTTAATTGACTGGCATCAATAATGTTAATTATACCTGTAAATGTATTTGTCATAAGATAATCTGTGACTACTGTTTCATCTTTAGAAATAGGTGACAAATCATAGATACCTGGTAAATCAATTAAATCGCCAGCATCTTTCTTTAAATTTCCAACTTTCTTTTCAACTGTAACGCCACTCCAGTTTCCAATATATTCATATGAACCGGTTAGCGCATTAAACAATGAAGTCTTCCCAACATTTGGATTACCTAATATACAGAAGCTTTCGTGCATAGGCTTACTCCTCTAACATGATTAAACGTGCATCATGTTGGCGAATGCTTACACATTGTCCATTAATTTCAACGACACTTGGTCCATTTAACAAACACTTTTGTTTAATACTAATTTTGCTACCAACATTTAAACCAAATGCGCCTAAACGATATAGCATATTTTTATTTTGGATATCAATTTGTTTAACTATATACTTTTTATCCTTTGAAGCAGTACTCACGTTTATCATTCTATTCACACTTTCTATTTGTAATTAATAATCATTCTCATTATCTAAATGATAACCTTTTTCACTTACTTTTACAATTATTTATTTGCTAATTTCCAATAAATTTTACATTTATTGGATGAATTGTTTAGACTATTTATTTTCTTTATAAAACCATAAAAAAAGCTATGAAAAATCGAATGAATTCGACTTTCCATAGCAACATACCATTTAGTTATGTTAGAACATTTCTGATACAACTTTTTGTTCTAAGAAGTTTAATAAGTAGTCAGGACTACCTGTTTTTGCGTCTGTACCTGACATTTTGAAACCACCAAATGGATGATAACCTACAACAGCTGCAGTACAGCCACGGTTTAGATATAAGTTACCTACATCAAATTCATTTACAGCTTGAATCCAATGTTCACGATGGTTTGTAATGATCGCGCCTGTTAAGCCATAATCTGTATCGTTTGCAATATCAATCGCTTCATCAAAGTTATCGAATTTAGTGAAGCCAACCACAGGGCCAAAGATTTCTTCTTGCATCACTTGATCAGAAGACTTTAATCCTGAAATGATTGTTGGATGGATAAAGTAACCTGTTGAATCATCTGCTTCTCCACCAATTTCAATTTTTCCTTCTTTACTACCAATTTCAATATATTTTTTAATTTTATCGAATTGTTTTTTATTAATAACAGGCCCCATAAATGTATTATCAACCGTATTCCCAACTGTTAAATCTTTTGTTAATTCAATCGCTTTTTTCAAGACTTCATCGTAAACAGCACTATGCACAATTGCACGTGAACATGCTGAACATTTTTGACCTGAGAAGCCAAATGCTGATGTCACAATAGATTGTGCAGCTAAGTCTGTATCTACACCTTCATCTACTACAATCGCGTCTTTACCGCCCATTTCAGCAATCACACGTTTTAAGAAAGTTTGACCTTCTTGCACTACTGCACTTCGCTCATAAATGCGTGTTCCTGTTGCGCGAGATCCTGTGAATGTTACAAAATGTGTATGCGCAGAATCTACTAAGTAATCACCTATTTCTTTAGGATCACCAGGTACAAAGTTTACGACTCCTTTAGGTAAACCTGCTTCTTCTAAAATTTCAATCAGTTTAAATGCAGTAAGCACTGTGTCTTCAGCAGGTTTTAATAACACGGTATTACCTGCAATGACTGGTGCTAATGTTGTACCTGCCATAATAGCAAATGGGAAGTTCCAAGGTGGAATGGTTACGCCTGTCCCAATGGGTTTATAGAAATATTGATTGTGTTCACCTTCACGATCTAAGACTGGTTTACCATCTGCAAGATCCATCATTGAACGAGCGTAATATTCTATAAAGTCAATACCTTCAGCCGCATCTCCAACTGCTTCATCCCAAGGTTTACCCGCTTCATATACCATTACTGCTGAAATTTCTTCTTTACGACGACGAATTATTGCTGCGACACGCAACATTAATTCAGCACGATCTTTGTGGGACCATTTACGCCAAGCTTCATAAGCTTTATTTGAAGATTCAAATGCCTTATCTACATCTTCTTTTGTAGCCTTTGACACTTTAGCTACTAATTCAGATGTATTCGCTGGATTAATTGAATCGAATGTATCATCCTTAGTGATATGTTCACCATCAATGACGATGGGAAGCGTTTGGCCTAAACTATTTTTCACTTTTTCTAACGTTTTTTGAAATCTTTCAACATTTTCTTGTACAGAAAAATCAATACCAGGTTCATTTTTGAAAGGTACTACCATACTTCACTACCCCCTATATGTTTTTAAGTATTTAAATTCATTCTCTAACCCTTTGTTTCTTAATTATGATATTCTCTATCATTAACTTCATTTTACTATGCTTACTCCTTCATTTGCAACCGCTTACAAAAAACAATTGTTTAAATAGTTTATTCAAATATTGTCGTAAGTAAAAAAATCGACCTTTAAGCATTGTCCTCATTTCTTAAAGGTTGATGACAGTACTATTCAAAATGATTGGTCATATATTTTGTTGAACTTTGATCAATCGTTCTTACAACTTTTGCTGGCACCCCAGCAACTAAACTATTTGGGGGAATATCATGTGTTACTACACTACCAGCTGCAATGACTGAACCGTCGCCAATAGAGACGCCTGGTGTAACTGTTACACTTGCACCAAACCAAATATTACTTCCTATATGAATTGGTTTTGCCAATTCCCATCCTTCATTGCGATCTTGATAATTTAGTGGATGATGCGCTGTATATAATCCGCATGAGGGGCCTATAAAGACATTATCGCCAATCGTAATGCCACCCCCATCCATTAAATAACTATTACTATTGATAAACACATTTTCTCCAATTTTTATATTCCATCCATAATCTGTGTCGAACGGACTGCTAATTGATAGATGTTTTGCTTCATAACCAAGTAATTTTTTTAAAATAGCTTGTCGTTTTTCTATATCACTAGGTCGTGTATGATTATAATCAAAGCATAAGTCTTTAGCACGTCGTCTTTCCATTCGTAATTCTTCATCAAAATTTGCATCATACCATTCGTGTGCTAACATTTTTTCTTTTTCAGTCATGTCCTCTCCTCTTTTCTTCCTATAATATAAAAAGTATTCTATCTACACTATACGTAGACAGAATACCCTGTTTATCTACTTAATGACTAAATATTAAGAAGTAATATAGTCGCCACCATTAACATGAATAATTTGACCTGTTATATAAGAACTATCTGCATAGCTTGCTAAGAACACATAAGCTGGTGCAAGTTCTGCAGGTTGACCACGTCTACCCATTGGTGTATCTCCACCTTGATTTTCTACCTTATCTTCATCAAATGTTGATGGAATTAATGGCGTATAAATTGGACCCGGTGCTACGCCATTAACACGTATTCCTTTTTCCATTAATGAAGTTGCAATAGAACGAGTGAACGATACAATAGCACCTTTAGTTGCTGAATAGTCAATAAGGTGACCAGAACCACGATAAGCAGTTACACTTGTTGTATTAACTATTGCGTCCCCTTTACTTAAATGAGGTACTGCCGCTTGTGTTAAAAAGAACATACCGAAAATATTTGTTTTAAATGTTTCATTGAAATGTTCTGGTTTAATATCTAAAAAGTCTTCATTAGGAAATTGCACGCCACCATTATTTACTAATATATTGAGACCACCAAAATCGTTAACAACATCTTCAATGAGTTTTTTGGATTGATCGGCATCTTTTAAATCATGAGAATACGCTTTAGCTTTAACGCCTATTTCTTTTAATCGATTAACTGTATCTTCAGCATCTTCATGTTCATTATAATAACCAATAGCTACATCAGCACCTTCTTTAGCATATAAAATAGCTACTGAACGCCCAATACCAGAGTCACCACCAGTAATTAATGCGACTTTTCCTTTTAATTTACCGCCCGCTTTATATTCTTCCATTTCAGAAATCGGTCTAGGATGCATATCTTTTTCAGAACCTGGTTGGTTTTTTTGTGTATAATCTTTAATTTTTTTATGAAAATCTAATAAGTTCATACATCTTCACTCCTTCTTCATTTACTTAACCGTTCCCATTTCTTTACTTTTTAAAACAAAGTAACTATGCTTACTACTTTTGAACGATACAAAGTCCGTACTAGAGATGCATGAAATTTTATCATAGAGTCTTTATAATATAATTAATCTAAAAAATAACTCATATAAAGAGATAAAGGAGTGTTATAACATGAAAGGCATACTAAAGGGTATCATTACCATCCTTATTATTTTAGGTCTTGTAAAAACGGTTCAAGATCATGATTTAATTAATGAAACAAACCAATACTATAATGAAGCTAAAAATGGTGAACTTATACAATCCATCACTCACCCAAAATTCAATAATTTTAAAGATTTAGATTTAAGTCATTTTAAACCATCTGATTTCTTTTAATTTATTAACTATGGCGACTGAAAGAGTTCGGGACATAAAGTATCTGGATAAGTGAAAAAAGACAATTTCTATTGAAATAATATAGAAATTGTCTTTT
>NZ_JBXWKZ010000047.1:0-3172 GCF_058191515.1 Staphylococcus sp. CoH_129_LAB_1
TCAGAGTCTGAATCACTGTCGCTATCTGAATCAGAATCTGAATCGCTGTCGCTGTCAGAATCTGAATCTGAGTCGCTATCTGAGTCTGAGTCGCTATCTGAATCTGAGTCGCTATCACTGTCTGAGTCAGAGTCTGAATCGCTGTCTGAGTCTGAGTCGCTATCGCTATCTGAGTCAGAGTCTGAATCACTGTCGCTATCTGAGTCAGAGTCTGAATCTGAGTCGCTATCACTGTCTGAGTCTGAATCGCTGTCTGAGTCAGAGTCGCTATCGCTGTCGATGTCTGGACCATACTCAATTATTTCATCAACTGGTTCTTTTGTGATTTCCTCTGTTGGTTCACCTTCGCCTACTTTTTCTCCTGTTAATGGATTTTTCGTAGTTGGTGTTGTAATTGTTTTTTCTCCATTTTCACCTTTTTGTACGACTTTTTCTGTACCAGGTTCTAGATCTGGATTAAATTCACGTTTTTTATCAAACGGAATCTCTTCTTTTTCTATGATTGGATCGCCATCAACTGGACCGTATTTTGTTACATCATCCACTGGAGGTGTTACCACTTCTCCTGTATCTGGATTTTTGATACCTGGTTTACCTGGAACTTCTTCTTCGCTACCTTTCGGTGCGTTCGGATCAAATTCATCTTTATGACCTTGTGGTACTTCTTCACCGCCATAATGTACGATTTCGTCCACTGGATCTTTTGTGATTTCTTCTGTTGGTTCACCTTCGCCTACTTTTTCTCCTGTTAATGGATTTTTCGTAGTTGGTGTTGTTGTTGTTTTTTCTCCATTTTCACCTTTTTGTACGACTTCTTCTGTACCAGGTTTTAAGTTTGGATCAAATTCACGTTTTTTATCAAATGGAATCTCTTCTTTTTCTATGATTGGATCGCCATCAACTGGACCGTATTTTGTTACATCATCCACTGGAGGTGTTACCACTTCTCCTGTATCTGGATTTTTGATACCTGGTTTACCTGGAACTTCTTCTTCGCTACCTTTCGGTGCGTTTGGATCAAATTCATCTTTATGACCTTGTGGTACTTCTTCACCGCCATAATGTACGATTTCGTCCACTGGATCTTTTGTGATTTCTTCTGTTGGTTCACCTTCGCCTACTTTTTCTCCTGTTAATGGATTTTTCGTAGTTGGTGTTGTTGTTGTTTTTTCTCCATTTTCACCTTTTTGTACGACTTCTTCTGTACCAGGTTTTAAGTTTGGATCAAATTCACGTTTTTTATCAAATGGAATCTCTTCTTTTTCTATGATTGGATCGCCATCAACTGGACCGTATTTTGTTACGTCATCCACTGGAGGTGTTACCACTTCTCCTGTATCTGGATTTTTGATACCTGGTTTACCTGGAACTTCTTCTTCGCTACCTTTCGGTGCGTTTGGATCAAATTCATCTTTATGTCCTTGAGGCACTGCTTCAGGTGCAAAGTGTACAATCTCATCAACTGGATTTTTTGTTACTTCTGTTGTTGGTTCACCACGTTCAACTACATCTCCTGTATCAGGGTCAACTTTAGTTGGTGTAGTTGTTGTTGATTCTCCATCTTCACCTTTTTGTACAATAACATCAGGTGATCCTGGTTCTAGAGTTGGATCAAATTCACGAATAGTTTTATGAGGAATTGGTTGTTTCGTTACTTCCACATCATCAATTAAATCAGCTTGAGGCGTTGTAATTGTTACACCTTCAAGATTTGTTCTCATAGTTCCATCAGAATATCTATTTTGCATATGACTTGAAGTAATTAAGAAATTATATTTTTGAGATTTGTCGATTCCTAAATCATTTGTAGTAGCTTTCCAAGTCTTACCTGCATATGTAGCAGTTACTGTACTTGTGGCTGCGTCGTAATTTAATACTACATCATTTAATCTTTGACCATGGAATTTTCCATCATTTAGATTAGTACTATTATCTGCATAAATTATTTTATTTACAGGGTTATCTTTTGAATTGAGAGCATCAGTTCCTACTTGGCTAGTCACACCATCTGCACCGTTTCTAACAAATGTACCGTAACCAATTTTCGCTGCGCCAATTTCTTTTAGATTTTTTCTTATCTGCATCGATTTTGTCGACTTTGCCATTAACATTATTGTATGAGGTGTCAATTTTAAAACCGGATGCATTTGCCATACCTTTATCTCTTAAAATACCACCTTGGTTTAAAAAGTCTTGACCAGTTCCTTGAGTAAAGGTAAAGCCCCAACCATCTGCTCCTGTTGTATTACCTTGGTTGTTATTTGCTACTGGAACAGTAATTGTAAAGTCTTTATTAAAATCTATTTTATCATTATATTCTAATGCGCCTTTAGTTCCTGTATTAGGATTGAAGTTTGTATTGAATGCAGTTAGCTTATCTTCTTTAGGGAATTCTTCTTTATACGTTTTATGGATTATATCTCCATATTCTTTAAAGTTACCCGTTCCTTTTTTAGTAACTGTGTCTTGTGCAGCTGTTCTTAATGCTGTTGCTGAATTGTTAACATTTGTTGTTCTAGCATTTCTGCTTACTGAACGGAATGTTGCTCTTGGTTGTGCGTTTTCTTTGTTAGCTGTTTCTTTAAGTACTTCACTTAAAGCTATTTTTTTAATTTCTTCATTAGATAAATTTGAAATATCTTTTGGTAATACTTTTTCAATTTCAGCTTTCTCTGCTTCTGTAACTTCAGATTTTTCATATAAATCTTTAGCAACTGTATCTACAACGTGAGTTCTCTCAGTTTCTGCTGGTTGAGCATTTGAATTGCTCTTAGCATTTGTTTCTTCAACTGCTGGTGCTTCTTCTTCTGTTGCTACTTTGTTTGTTTCTTCTGCTGATGGCGCTTCTTTTGTTGTTACGTCTTCTCTATTTTCTTTACTTGATGGCGCTTCTTTTGTTGTTATTTCTTCTGTATTTTCTTTACTTGATGGCGCTTCTTTTGTTGTTACGTCTTCTCTATTTTCTTTACTTGATGGCGCTTCTTTTGTTGTTACGTCTTCTGTGTTTTCTTCACTTGATGGCGCTTCTTTTGTTGTTATTTCTTCTGTGTTTTCTTCACTTGATGGCGCTTCTTTTGTTGTTGCTTCTTCTGTGTTTTCTTCACTTGATGGCGCTTCTTTTGTTGTTACGTCTTCTGTGTTTTCTTCACTTGATGGCGCTTCTTTTGTTGTT
>NZ_JBXWKZ010000047.1:3270-5787 GCF_058191515.1 Staphylococcus sp. CoH_129_LAB_1
GTTTCTTCACTTGATGGCGCTTCTTTTGTTGTTACATCTTCTGTATTTTCTTCACTTGATGGCGCTTCTTTTGTTGTTACGTCTTCTGTGTTTTCTTCACTTGATGGCGCTTCTTTTGTTGTTACATCTTCTGTATTTTCTTCACTTGATGGCGCTTCTTTTGTTGTTACATCTTCTGTATTTTCTTCACTTGATGGCGCTTCTTTTGTTGTTGTTTTTTCTGTTAATGTTGTAGCAGTTTCATTAGATAAGTCAACTTTTTGATTATTTTTGTCGTTATCATTCTCTAGACTATTTAGAGAAGTATTTTTCATATGATTTTCTTCAGCTGCTTTTGCTTCATCGTCAGCGTGACCAAAAATCAAAGTAGCACCAACTAATATTGAAGCTGTTCCTACTGTGAATTTTCTTATGGAGTACTTAT
Organism: Staphylococcus sp. CoH_129_LAB_1; assembly: GCF_058191515.1. Lineage (NCBI taxonomy): Bacteria > Bacillati > Bacillota > Bacilli > Caryophanales > Staphylococcaceae > Staphylococcus > Staphylococcus sp. CoH_129_LAB_1. The sequence continues at coordinate 3,695 of NZ_JBXWKZ010000047.1, forward strand.
TTAGTCTGTTTGATATAAAATCCAGTTTCTTTTTAATAGGACCTTGTCTTCTTTTATTCATACTTTACCTCCCAGTAAATCTCTTTTAAAAGGTTTTTATAGTTAAAATAAAAATATACTTATTTTCATGAAAGCTACATATACTTTTATATGTAAATACGTATATAGAGTAATCTATCTTCTCATTTAACACAATGTTTTTAAATTTTTTTACAATAAAAAAATAAATATTAAGTCTATCAAAAGATGAGATGTTCTAATCTTTTTAAATCTAATAAATTGTCCTACAATGTATTTTCTTAAAATTAACAACGTACATTGACAATAAACTATTCTCTTTCAATATAGTAAATATTTTTTAATATTGTTTAAATTTACAAGTAAATTACATGCATTTTCATAATTTCAACTAAAATATTATAACACTCAACATACTTTTTTATCAAAAAATTTTAATCAATTTACTAAATATTTTATTCTTTAAAGATTAGATATGGAAGCTAATTTAGAAATTAAATTTAATTGAATATAATCGATTTAGAAGTTATCAAAGTAAAATAGTATAACTAAGATAATGTTTTTTATACAAGTATTTTTCACTTATACAGTGCATATCTATAATTTCAATTTGTCTTACTTTATTAAAAATACTAACTCTTCTCACACAACTTACTTATCCAAAATCAAAAAAATAGCCCTCCCAAATAGTGGGAAGACTATTTTCATTGTAGTAGTAAACTACTTTTTATCTGATCTATTTTTACGACGTTTTCCTGCTAAGAAGAGCGTACCAGCAGCAGCAAATAAAGAGCCAAGTAAAGTGCCATTATTTTGTTCATTATTACCTGTTTCAGGTAATGCTTTAGCTTCACTATTATTTTGTTTATGAGTATTATTTGAAGTATTATTATCTTCACTTAACTCTGATTCGTCATTGTTTGAATCTGTTTGATCAGTGTTGTTAACAGACGCAGTATTATTTGAATCTGTAGTAGCGTTATTATCAGTTAGACTATCTTTATTTCCTTCAACTGAATTATTGCTATCTAAAGAGTTATTACCTTCTTCATCTTTTGAATTATCTTCATTTGATGAGCCTTTATCTGCTCCGTCTTCTGAGTTATCTCCATCTGATGAATCATTGCCTGTTCCATCTCCTGAATTGTCTCCATTTGATGGATTATCACAATTTTCTCCTACAACAACTTTTGTTGGGGTAGATACTTTACCATCTTTATCTTTTTCAACAACAGTAATTACATCACCTTTATCAAGATCTACGCCGTCTGGAATATCAACAGTCCAATTACCATCCTTATCAATGTTGCCTTCTGAAGTACTACCATCTGGGAATGTAACCACAATTGTGTTGCCTGGTGTACCATCTGTTCCCGTAACTTCAGTATCATTATCATCAACCGGGTTAACTGTTGGCGCTGGAATATCAATCACATCTCCTACTGTAATCGTTGTTGATACTTCTTCTGTAGAACCATCTGGATACGTTACCGTCACTGGTATAACTATAGATGTTCCTGGTACTGCATCTTCCGAAGGTTTTACAGTTAATTCACCAGTATTATGGTCAACTGTTACTTCCCAATCTGAAGGAACTTTCGATTTGTCAATTTCATATTGAGTGCCATCCGGCATTGTATTATCACCAGTTTGTGGCACTTTGACTGTTTCTCCTGGATCTACTGTTACATTATCATAACTTGGATCATTAGTATTCGCTTGTGTTTCTTCTCCTACTTTTACAGGAACTTTAACATGATCTTTTGTTCCATCTGGATATGTTACCGTCACATCTACGTTTGTTGTTCCTGGTGTATTACCGTCTGGTAATTGATCTGGATTATCCACTGTGATAACTGGTTGTTCTTTTTCACTTGGATAATCTGGTACTGTAACTGCTCCTGTCACGTCTTCTTCTGTTGTTGGTGTACCGTAGTCTTTGTTAACTTCTTCTACGTTTGGTTCGTAAGCATCGTTATCTGCTTCTTCTCCTACCGTTACAGGAACTTTAACATGATCTTTTGTTCCATCTGGATATGTTACCGTCACATCTACGTTTGTTGTTCCTGGTGTAT
>NZ_JBXWKZ010000047.1:5886-8264 GCF_058191515.1 Staphylococcus sp. CoH_129_LAB_1
ATAACTGGTTGTTCTTTTTCACTTGGATAATCTGGTACTGTAACTGCTCCTGTCACGTCTTCTTCTGTTGTTGGTGTGCCGTAGTCTTTGTTAACTTCTTCTACGTTTGGATCATAACGATCATTATCTCCTAAATGATTTTCTGGATCTTTAGGATTTGTTGATTCGTCAATTTCATTATCATCTATTACTCCATCACCATCATCATCACTGTCATTAATGTCTGGATTTCCGTCTTCATCTGTATCTCTTTGAACTGTAATAACAAAATCTTCACTTGTTGTTGTTCCATTTTCATCAGTTAATGTAACAGTTACAGGGAAATCACGCTCTTCTTCAAATGTACTTGCTGATGGATTACTTGGGTCCCAATTATCTTTCCAGTCATTTACTACTGGTGTGCCAGAAATAATTCCTGTTTCAGGGTCATATGTTACACCTTCTGGTAGCCCTTTAACTGTAACCTCTGCGTCAGGTTTATTAGTATTTACAGTAACTTCTGTAATTGGATTACCTTCAACAACTGTTTGATCATCAATTGGATCAATTTCAGGTTGTACGATATTATCAGCTGCAAATGAATCTGCTCCGATTACATTACCATTAACTACTAATTGAACAGTATATGTTTTTCTACTATCAATATCTTTAGGAACTGTAAATTGTGCTGCTTGCTCTGCTTCAGCTTCATTATTAACTTCAGTTCTTGAAAGTTCTACAGGTTTATCACCTGATGCATCTAACCAAACAATTTCAGTTTTTTCACCTGGATAATACATTGAACTTACATTACTTACAGCTGTATCACCAGGATGAGCTACATTATCAATAACATCAAAATTAGTAATATCAATATCATATTTAGCTGGATCAGCTACTAATGCAAAATGTACATTATAAGCATATGATTTATTAGCTGCAATAAATGGTGTTGAACTAGCATAATCTGTAGGAGATGTAAATACCGGAGATGAATAACCAGTATAACCAGGAACTACATTTCCATCTTCATCTATTACATATTGATACATATAATTAACATCAAATTTGTCATCAAATCTTGCAGTATATCTACCATCCACGATTGGTGCAACTACTGTTTGTTGAATGTATTCTGGATTTGTTTTGATTAATTCTTGTTGTGCTTTAATACGTTCATTTACATCGTCTATGCCATTTGTAGTAGAAAGAGCTTGTTTTCCTTCAGGAGTTAACACGCTTGTTACTACTCTAAAGCCATCCTTAGCTTCTTCTAATGTTTGATCTATAAATGACTCCCCAGTTGATGTAGGATACAGTGTACCAGAAGTAGTTGTTTCCCACCAAACTTGACCACTAACAGCATAAGGGTCTTTCTTGTTTATTGAGGTTGGTAAAATACCAGGATTTTTGTCTGGTCCTTTATCGTCGTATTTCCACTCAGATTCCGGTGTTGTCATCGTTACGTTACTTGGTTTTTCGTATACGTAAATAGCCGTTCTTTGCATACTATGTTCTGATAAAATAAATTCACCTGTGGCTACTACTGCACCAGAGAATCCTGTTGAATTACCAGGTTGTTTTCTATAAGTAAAATATTCATTCCCATTTTCTGATTTTTGACCTGGAGCTAACCATAATCTATATTTTTGACTTGATACAGATTGAAACTCTGGTTTGTGTAACTTACCATTTGCATCTGTCCAGCCATCTCCTATATCAAATGCGTATGTTCCATTACCACCTTGTCCAGCTCTTGTACCACCTAAATCATGTGTCGTTGCTTGATATACAGGAGATACAGTTCCATCTTTATCCATCCACTGTAAATAAACTTTATAATCATTTAATGCTGTTTGTGAGCCATTAATACCAGGAGTATAGTTATTTGTAGCAACATCTAACCAACCACTTACAATACCTTTTGTAACTTGGAAGTCAGTACCTTTTTTAATCTTACCTGAAGCAATCGCGTCAACATCAATAATATCATTAGATGATAAAGCCATTGTATTGATAAATTCATTTGAAGCAATATTAATTGTTTCATTATTATTGTTAGGTAATGCAACTCTCAATGCTGTTGCCAACGGTTGACTTTCTCTTTGCTTATTTGCCAACTCCTGTATTAAAGCTAATTGTAATTCTTGTGGACTTATATTTTCTGTATCTAAATCTAGATTATGAATAACTTCTTGAGCTTTTTCATCAGAAACATTTGCAACTTCCTTGTAGTATGTAGTTGCAGTTTCTTCATCTTTCACTTGCGAAATATCAACTACATTTTCAGTAGTTTTAGTATTAGATTCCTCTGATTTTGTTGCTTCTTCAGAACTTGGTTCCTCTGATTTTGTCGCTTCTTCAGAACTTGGTTCCTCTGATTTTGTCGCTTCTTCAGA
>NZ_JBXWKZ010000048.1:0-7023 GCF_058191515.1 Staphylococcus sp. CoH_129_LAB_1
CCTCCGCATGATTCATTTTAATATGAATTCAACGAAAGTGTTTTTATATCATTCCCACTAATTGGGGTCAGTCCACAATTAAGTGACCAATGTTTTTATTTTTTTGGAACTCTATCTTTCCAGAATAATCAATTACTTCTAAGATAGATTTAAATAATGTTGTTTTTCCGGCACCATTTGGTCCTAAAAGTCCATAAACGGTATTTTCTATAAATTTATAATTTATGTCTTTAAGAATATTATTATTTTTCAAATTAACTGATAGACTGTCAATCTTCAACATAGCAAATACCACCTTCTTCTATATTTCTAATCTTAAAACATTAGGAATATCATCATTCATTAAATATATCAATCCATAGGAAATACCAGACAAACCTGTTAATAAATCTATACTTTGAATATCTTCTCCTACTCCACATTTTAGATCTTTAGCATTAAAATTTTTAAGTATATCAAATATTATATTCCCCATTTTTTCACTTGTTGGTAATATATCTTTTAATATCATCGCATTACCTAAGTCTCCATGACACAAGCAATGGGTTCTAGAAAAACCTTCTTCAAATATTTTTTCAATGATTTTTTTCTATCATTACTTGTATAATTACTCTTTTCTCTATTTAACATAATACCTGGAGACCCATGACACCATGCATAAGGAGGTCTTGCCTCTTGACTATACGGATGAGGCCAATAATGTTCAATGCGATAAGTCTCTTCATATTGATTAGCTAGAGAAATAATATTTTCAATATTTTTATCATATTTAAAATTATTGATATATAAACTCAAGGCAGCTGTAGGTATCTTAAATCAAGATTGAAGAAGAAAGAGAAATTGTAAAAAAATTCAAACTGTTCAAAACTTTTAATCAATTTATCTTTATTGCGTAAACTCTCGATATCTTCAAATAAAGCATAATATATATTGGAATATTTTGAGATACTATTTTCAATTTTTTTACTGATATTTTTATTAAATGAAAATACTTGTTTAAGTACCTAGGAAACAAAATCAAAGATTCTGAAAATATGTTTAATTGTAGCCGAATAAATGATATTATAAAAACATACAAAAAAAGCAACTACTGGAATAGTTGCTCAGTCTAAAGTGGTAGTAGTCACTTCAAACGCTTCAATTAGGATAAGACAAAACAATGTCTTTTTTTATTATGTTGTAATTACATTATATATGTAGTAAGCAATAACTTCAAGTATAAAATACCTAATGAAAAAAGTGTCTATTACCTCTTGCTAAAATTAATTAAATTTAGGAAAGAGGTTTTTATTATGTCAATTATTAAAAATATCAATAGTGAGAAACCATTTGAAGTTTTACCTAGAGAATTATTACAACAATGTGATAAAAAACGTAGTAATACAGAAAATAAACCTTTATCATTACAAGCAATAGGTTTGTTATGTAATTTACAAAGTTACCCAGAAAATTGGGAAATTCACAAAACAGAATTATATAATCGCTATGAAAAAAATGGTCGTCGTCAAATACAAAATGCTTGGAATGAACTCGTTGACGCAAAGTATATTATTCAATTTAAAATACATAACGGTAATAAATTGGATTATTATTATTACTTTAGTGTTACTCCAATAACTAACGAACAAATAAAAAATTTAGAAGAATATCATAATAGCGAAAGTTTAGAAAGATTTGATTTGAAAGTAAAAACTCCTACTGTACAAAATGAACAGTTCATAAGTGAACAGTTCAAAACGTACAGATAATATAATACACAATAAATATAATACACACTACATTACAAAAAACAGTAGTAGTAGTTACAATATATTGATTGATAAAATTAAAAATGAATTAGTTATTAATATTACTCCAGCATATAAAAATGAATTAGTGAAATTATTCTCATATTTTGATGATGAGATTATTAATTATGCTATTGAATATGCGTCTATTAATGGATCTAGTCCAAAACAATTTTTATTGAAAGTTTTAACTAACTGGAAAAATGCTAATATTACAACTTTAGAACAAGCACAAAATTTCAAAGTAAGTAGTAAAAAAAATAACATTGTCCAATTTTCTAAAGAGAAAACACCTAAATGGTTACATAATAAAACAGATAAAAATACAAGTGAAGAATTATCTGAAGAAGAAAAGGCTAAGTTTGAAGAAGATAGAAAAGCATTTAGAAAAGCATTAGAAGAAGACTGGAAAGAATAAAAAGAAATTGAGATATTTGTGTTCCAAATTTATTTATTAAAATCTTATTATATTATTCTATTACCTTGCTTTAAAGATTACATTTAAAAACATGATTATATAGGAAATTGGAAGAATAATTAAACAACTTTTACTGTATACTATGACTAGGAGTGTGATTTTATGAAATTTTTAGAAATATTAGGAACTATATTAGGTATCGGTATAGTGGTTTTTCCATTATCAGCATTAGGTTTTTTAATTACAGAGTTCACAAAACCTGCTAAAGAGAGAACATTTAAAAAAACTGTTTTTTGCATAGGTCTAATGGTGATTTGTGGATTTGGATTAGTTATCATCGCTAATATATTAGATTAAACAAAAAATAAAAAGCCGATGTATCGGTTTTTTTTAGTGTTCATGTGAATATTAAAAAATTGTGGGGTGATGACACATGAACACATTCGTTTTCGGCGTGATTTTAAAGAGATTAGAAGAAAAAGGACTTAATATACACGAAGTATTCAATATGAGCGATAAACAGGCTAAAAAAGACTTATTTGATGATTTATACCACTATGTCCGCTATACAAAGCCATGCGGTGCAGAATTAACGATGGTGGCATTAAATGCTGATGAATTGATGCATTACTTTGTATGCTGTTATATGGAACGTTATGCTTACAAATTGAACGCTTAACCGTTACGACATTTTGCAAATGTCGTTGAACTCAAAAAAGAGGTGACTGCAGGTTCTGTTGCAAAGTTAAATTAATATACAAAGTTATGCAAAAGCAGTAAATTATATACTATTGTATCAACAGATTATTCGGTTGGATTTTATTATTTTTCATTTCTTTGTATCTATATTATATGATTTTCAAGTTTGCAACAGAACCAACTAGATCGTCTTGGACGTACAACGAAACAATTAATTGAGTTATCTCAATGGTTCGATGAAAACAGCATTGATTTATATATTGTCGATATGAACATATCAACTAAAGATGCGATGGGTACAATGTTCTTTACAATGATGAGTGCATTTGCCGAACTTGAAGCTAACTTATTAAGTGAACGAACTAAAAAAGGACTAGAAGCAGCAAGAGCAAGAGGCCGAAAAGGTGGAAGACCTTCATTACCTGATTATAAGAAAAGAGAAATTAAATTTTTATACGATGAGCAGAAGCTCACAGGTGAAGAAATTGCTAAAAAAACAGGAGTAAGCCGTTCAACGATATATAGAGTGATAAAATAGTTTTCGTATAATGAAGTGTAGCTACTAAGATTGGGAGAGGTTCTATGGAAAATAGTTTAATTATTAATGATGATATTAAAGAGGCATGGCAAAATGTTAAATTTGATATAGAAGAATTCAAGTATGATTCTTCTAAACTCAAAGATTTAATAACCAGTTATTGTGGGTCATGTTTAGGAGCTACGTATGCGGCAGATTTAGACAAAGAATATAAAAAAAACACAATAAATTATTACAGAATATATACTTTACTAACTAGAATTTTAAATTGGTATAAAGATAATTTACACAAAATTCAATCAAACGATTTTGTTTATCATCCTGAAGAACATCTCGAATTCAAAAATAAAATAGAAAATTTATTATATCCTATAGAAAATTTCATATTACCCAAAGGTATGAACAATAGAGAAACAAATCAGTATTTTTTTGAACTTAACGAATCGTTATCAGAAGATTATAAGGAGGAAGTCATGGAGGAATCAGATTTAAAATCACCATCTTTTTTTATTAGTCATAACCAATTAGATTCAGAACAAGCACAAAAAATTGTCGTTTTTTTAAAAAGTTTAGGAATCTCTAAAGAAAGAATATTTTGTTCTTCAGTTGAAAGTACAGGAATCCCAGGAGATGCAGATATTAATGACTATATAAAAACCCAATTAAATGATAACTGCTTTTTTATATTTTTATTAAGTCATAATTACTTTAATAGCTTATATTGCTTAAATGAAATGGGAGCAGCATGGATTAATATTGAAGAATCAAAACAACTTGTATTTTCACTTGATGATAGCGTCGTCAACTTTATCAATCGTACTGTTTTAAAATCTACTAAAAACAGACTTAATATAGATAGAAAAGGATTCACTTCTTTAAAGACCGTTTTAGTTAAAAATGAGATAGTAGATGAGTTATCATCCTCAGATTTTGAAGAAAAGTTAGAAACTATAAATATTTCTTGAGATGTTACTTAAAATATTCTTTTTCTGCAATATCAATTTTGCATTCTTCTCCACTATGATGTTATAATATCTTTAACGAAGATTATATGCATATATGCACCAATCCCCTCACTATTTGCGGTAGTGAGGGGATTTTTTGATGCGGCTTAACGTCGCCTTCTATTTATTGCGTTTACTACTAAGCCAGTAAGTAAAATACGCAACTGCACAGCCACTAATGACTGGTGCAATGATGTGAACGAAGATCATAAGCATATTAAGCACCTCCTTCCGTCAAAAATACCGCCGGAAGTTAAGGCGACTCTATTATTATATCATCTGTAAACACGTAAGCATATCCACTTCCGATAAGTCATTTTATGTTATATCTTTGCTTATTTTTATAGTATCAAGACAAGAAGAAACTCGTTTTCAACTCGTTTCTAAATGCCCAAAAAAGAGTACAAAAAAATCTCTTAGTAAGAACAATTATCTTAACTAAGAGATAAAACAAAAGGCTATTTAAATAACAGAGTTAATCCAAACTATAATACACATTCTTCGAAGCAATAATTTTATTTTAACACATTTTATTTTTTCCAAAAACTAAGCAACTTTTAGTAATTAAAAATCACTAAAAGTTGCAAGAGAAAAACGATTTTAAAATGAGTATAAGATCCAAAGTATAAAATATACTCGTAAATATCGAGATATTTTATATTTTTACCATAACATACTGAGAAATAAAAAAAAATATAATTGCTTTATTCCAATTGCTTTTTGGTTGGAACCTACAGGGCGTTATGTGTTGTTGAGTGGGTACTTTCTTGGGATTAATCCCAATTCAATTCCCAACCAACTCGCTAACCTAGTTAGCTAACACATCGCCAATTCCAACCAAAAATTTTCTCGGCATAAATGCTATGTTATAATATATATGTCCATTGTCTTATTGTTTCCAAATTTAACCTTACTTTTGTGAAACAAACATAGATTATATTTCAAAGCACTCCATTATTTAATTATAATTAAATAATGGAGTGCTTTTTTTAATAAAAGATATTACTTTACAGAACCTCATATTTATTATTAAAATTAATATGGCTCTTATATATATACATTCTCCAAAACGTCATACTATATTTACTAAAAGTAAAAGTTAATCGCATATCGTTTTTTCATAAATAAAAAGCAACCAGTTTTTAAAATTGGTTGCTTTTTATGCTATTAAAAACATTGTCATAATATTGTCACTATAAAAGTTAGATATATTAATTGATTTTATTTATTTTTTATATTTAAATTTAAGTAGCCAGATAAATGAAATCTTTTTTTACTATCATACTCATTAAGTATTATCGTTCTCATAATACTTAATTATTTACACTGTGGACATCCCACATAGCCATTCTTTTTATATAGAATGGCTATTTTTATTTTCACAAAAATTATAAAAAACTATAATAGTCTTATTTGTAATTTTTAGATACTTTTTAGAGCATTTAGGGGTATTTTATATATATTTATATCCAAAATAGTTTTATAACTCTTAAAACGCAAATATGAGCTAAATCAAGAAAAGAAAAAACTCGTTTCCAACTTGTTTTTAAACCCCTAAAAAAGAGCATAAAAAAATCTCTTAGTAAGAATATATAAACTTACTAAGAGAAAAGAGAGACATTAAAAATTATTATATAAATTTACAATTTTAATATAGTTCAAACGTATCATAACACACACGTTAAAATATGTTAAATAATTACTTTATTCCAATTGCTTTATTGACGTTGAACCTCGGAACCCTTAACAATCCCCAAACTTATCGAATGATCGGCTTAATAGCTCACGTTATGCCGACATTCGTCTGCAAGTTTAGTTAAGGGTTCTTCTCAACTTCAATAAATTTCTTACTTCTTATGTTTATTTAACAATTAGTACTGGGACAGAACTTCTTTTAGCAATCTTATGTGTAACATCTCCTAAAACATGTTTAATATTCAAATCGACTCTATGATTACTCATAATTACTAAATCAAATTCACCATTATTTATATCTCCAGAAGTAATTTTTTCTAAGATTGTATCTTTAATATGCCCAAAATCTACATCTATTTTATATTGAATATCTCTTTTTTCTAATTCACGTAAAAATGGAGTGAGTTTTTTTTCTTTTTCTCTAATAATATCTTTTTTATGCTTATTATAATATTTGACACTAATTGCAAGATCATTTTCTGTTACAACGTGATAAATTACAACAACTGAATCTTCATCCGTGACTTTTTCTAAACAGTCAGGGATAGCACTAAAATCATTTTCGAAATCATAGGGTAATAATATATTTTTAAACATCTACACCAGCCTCCTATTACTTATTATTTAGATGTCTACTACTTATATATACCCTGAATATATATGCTTATTCCGGTTCTGTTGCAAAGTAAAAAATATAGCTAACCACTAATTTATCATGTCAGTGTTCACTTAACTTGCTAGCATGATGCTAATTTCGTGGCATGGCGAAAATCCGTAAATCTGAAGAGACCTGCGGTTCTTTTTATAAAGTATTCTTTGCTGTATTGATACTTTGATACCTTGTCTTTCTTACTTTAATATGACGGTGATCTTGCTCAATGA
>NZ_JBXWKZ010000049.1:0-6726 GCF_058191515.1 Staphylococcus sp. CoH_129_LAB_1
TAAGCCGACCATTCGACAAGTTTTGGGATTGTTAAGGGTTCCGAGGCTCAACGTCAATAAAGCAATTGGAATAAAGCGATATTAATATAAAGTTGCTAATAAATTATTTAATATATGAATTATGATCGGTATCTCTAATCTTTGAGTTTTATAGTAAATTATTGAATAAATGATTGCTGGGATACTATAAATTATGTAATCTGTTACGTTTGTTGGACCATGAGAAAGCGTAAATAAAATTATAGATACTATTACACCTAACCATTGTTTTTTTTGAAACATAACTTTAATTAAAATTCCTCTGAAAATACATTCTTCTATTATCGGTACAAAAATTCCTAATGTAATTATTGCTATAAAGAATTTTGAATGATTAACTGCTTCGTTTAATCCATCTTCGTTAGCAGGTATAGAAGCAAAGCTAGTTATTAAAGATGTTAATATTTCCAGAATTAGAAAGCTAATTATGATTATAGCTAATTCTTTTTTCTTTAAACTTTTGAAGGAAAATAAATTAAACTTAAAAAAAGTACATAATCCAAGAGTTAGGAACAAACAAATTATGGCTATGATATAAAATATAGGTTTAGTTAGGTATGTAAAAAACAGCATTTCACAGATAAAAAATAAGATGATAGTAATTAGTGACTGTATTATTAGTGTAATCTGTGATTTATCTTCTAACCTTTTCATATTTTCACCTTTCTTTTTTGTTTTTTTGAAACGAGAGAAACGAGTATCTTCTTGTCTTGATACTATATAGAAATAATACAGAGATGAAAAAGAAATGTAAATACGACATATAAATTTTTTAAAACGCAAAAGTAAGCGCTTTCTATTTACATTTAGAGCCTTTTATAAGATAATAAATGCAGCTACTAAACTTACTACTCAGATCGAGTATCCTTTAATAAACTGACTGTATCCTTTGGGTGCAGTCTTTTTATTTATAACTTGTCAAAACTTTACATTTCATACAAAAACAAATGGACTTAAAAGTACGCTTATAACCAGTACCTTAAAATAGGGAAGTGGTTTAACCAGTCCAAATGTGGGTCGGTTGGACTAATTACCGTTTTTTTAATCGGCTTAAATATGAGCGTATTAATTAATACAAAGGCTGACGCACTAAGTTAGTGCATTAGAAAACGAAAATATTCGTTCTCTAAATTAAGACGAATACAGACGAAATGTCGGCTCAATAGAATATAAATGGAAAACAGACATGTTGGTTATCTAATCTGAAGTACTAGTTTAGTACTTCAGAAAAGCCGTTTGGGACTTCTCTGCGTAGTCAAAATGGCAACGCAGCTATTTATTATCTAAACGACGCCCTATATATCCTAAAATAGCACCAACAACGAATAAAAATACAATATAAGATAAGTTAATTAATTGATTATCTGTATTAAGCATAGGTTGAATATAAAAAGTAGCAACAAGAACGATTATAGCGAATGTTATGACTGCAATTAATCTATATTTCATTTATACATCTCAATTTTTAATATTATCTATAATTTTATAATATACTATCTAACGTGATCTCGTGGCGCAAATGTGCGCAGTGAAATTATTAAAATACAAATAATACACTGATATGCTAATGTAAAGTTAAAAAGGAGTATTAGCAATGGCAAAAACTTTAATGTTAATCATAACTATTGTTTGTATGGCTTATATTGTGTATAACTTCATTAAAGATAAACCAGTTATTAATATGTTCTTTGCTTTAATAATACAATCAATTTTATTATTTCTAATCCGCTTCTTTTGGATAAAGCAATCTTTTAGTAAATCACTTTTATCGTCTTTTGACTTATTTACGATTACGGTTGTAGTTATTTATTTGATATATAAATTAAGTAAGAGAAGAAAAGAAAAATGGGATAAATAGTTACTGATAGCTGCGTACTCAACTTGGGTACGCAGCAACAAAATGCTCTAGTAGTGAATTTCATTCCCCAAATCTGGGGAGTGGGAATGTAAACAATTTATAGATACTGTAAACGTTGTAAACAAATATATAAATAATGAGATAATAACAAAAGAGATTTAATAATCTCTAAAACTCTTATATACATAGAGTTTTCACTCTATCTCAACTACATTGTGGCTAACCTTAATTGGTTGGCCATTTTTTTATTGTCGTAACCATTCATGACGGTAGCTGCATGAACAATTCGTTCAGTCATGTATAAAAGGAAGTAGGGAAACACGACGTCCTTTATTAGTTGATTTAAGTAAGGAGTGAACGAAACGTTCCCCCCTTATTCCTGGGGTCGTGAAACGCTACCCCATGTGTCGCAACTTGCGACGTTAGGTAAGTTAATACAGCAACCGCTTCGATACATAGGCATATTCCCAATTTAGACATATGTTAATACACGGGTGCAGTCCTAAATTAGGATTACAGAATGCAGTAATTTTAAATAAAATCAAGGAAAATGTCTTGAAAAAACTAAAATAAATTTTTCTTAGTTTTTAATATAGATATGACGTACTCTCAACGGTCTTCACGAACAATCAAAGTTAAATATTAGCTTTTAGTATGTATAGTTAGTTGATAAAATTACTTATATTCATAATAGTCTATCTCTTCTCAATATGGAGGTGATAGTACTGCTAAATATTGAAACAATTAATATTAATGTGGATTCAATTTTAAACATTAGTACATTATTATCATTCTATTTTGTTACTGTACTTTATGATCTAAAAAAGAAATAGCTGCTTACTACTCCAATAGTAAACAGCATAGTTAGTAAGAAATACAAATGAAATTAATAGTTTTAGACTATTATGAGTTTTAGCTTACCTACTCCAATAGGTAAGCTTTTTATTACAGTTTAATACTAAGTTAAGTATATGTATGTGTCAATCTTCAGCTGAAAGTTAAAAGATTTATTAAATTGTATGGAAACTGTATTATTAAGTACTTAAAAGGAGTCAATGCTAATGATAGAAATCATAATTAGTTTGTTATCTTTTGCTGGAGGTATAATCTTTAGAGAGATTATTAATTTTTTTAAAGAATCTAAATTAGAAGATAAAAAATTTGAAACTGAAAAGAAACAATTTTTTGCAGAGAACTTTTTTCCGATATATAGAGATATTTACAGTGCTATGTATGAAGTTACTGTCCAAATAGAATGTTTTATTAATCGTGAAATAACATTTCTTCATTCTAATGTATATGTTAAAGATGTTATTGAAATTACAAAAGAAAATTACGATAAATATATGTGGGGAGATGATGAGGAACAAGTTTATAATGTGAATTTTATGTACCATTTACAACTATTGCAAAATTGCACAGCGGAATTAAGAGAATTACATCAAAAGAATACTATAATGTTTACGAACGAAGAAAACGAATTAATAATGAGTTATTATAATATATCAAACATGTTAATGTGGTCATTAAACAATATAATGCAAACTGGAAAAATAGAAGGGAATTTTGATGAATATTTAATACAACAAAATGATATTCTAGAAAATTGCAAGAAAAAAATAAGATTAATTTTTAGAAAACGATTCGTATTTGAATAAATAATACAAAATGAACTATACAAGAAATGTTCTAACAGAACAATGATTATTGATGATGTACCACTAGAGGACTGATAACCATGTGTTCTAAAATAGAACAGATTAATGTAAATGATATGTTCAATAGGACTATGAGCATTAAAGGGAATACTGTGATTACTTATACTGATCTAATGACAGATAAGGAAGTAGAAATATGGAAAGAACTTCATGCAGCAGAAAGGGTAGCCATTATCTTACCATTCAATTTAATGTTAGTAAGGAATGACGTAGATAGAAGAATAGTACCATCTGTGAAGTTAAAAGATGATAGGATATTTATTTATTTGAATAAATAATTACTATAGTTTTTTTACGAAAAATATAAATATAGATACACCAATTTTTATCGATAGTGTTGGTTATGATGACGATAAAAAAATAAATAGAGAATAACTAAGAAGAATTTAATAAGAATTCGATTAACTAAATTTTCATAAGGTATTTAAAAAATAATTTTATATTTTGAAAACCAAAGATCTAATGTAGAAACAATGAACTTTTTTTCAAATAATAATGATATAAATATATTGTTAGGTGATATAGAAAATGGTGCTAATAATAACACAGAAGAATTAATACGAGTTGTTTAGTTAAGAATGTAGGCTAAGTATTGAATTTTTAAAGCTATTTTTACGTATCTTGATTAAAATATTATTGCAATTAATATTCCATTTCATTTTAAAATTATATATAATATTGTTGGTTACATAATTTAGGAGGAAAAAGATGGGGAAAAGTGTACTTGATTTAAAATATCTGAAATATGAACATTTTTTTAAGAAAAATTTGAAAAAATTTAATTATCCTATGACTTATATATTTGAAGTAGCTTGTTTTATTTTGCTAGGAATAGTAGAACTTTTATTTTATATACCATATTTTAATAAATATATAATTAAAATTCTACCAAATGCAGATGAAATGTCGCATTTTCCAACGTTTATAGGAGTAATTATTTCTATAGTAGGAGTATATATATATATTCTTTTAAAAATTTATTTACTAATGAATGTTAATGAGTATGTTAAAAATGAAAATATGATAAGAACTTATATAAATGATGAAAAAAATGGATTAAAAGTAGTTGAATCTTTATTTATTGATGACAAAGGTAAAGTAATTGTTGAGAGAAAAGACAAAAGTACCGATAATCAAAACAATGAATCTGATAAAGAATTTTTAATAGAACGAAACTACTATAATCAATATGACGAGATAGAGTACTATACTTCCTCAAAGCAAAATTTAAAATCTCCTTCAGGTTTATTAATGTTATTTCCCTTTTTTCTTGTATTAGTTAGTCTTGGAATGTTTTATTATTCTGTGTGGAAAGAAAAAGGATATTTACCTTTTAATATTGGTATATTTATATTGATTATTATAACTTTTTTTATTGCTAATTTTTATTCAAGAAAATCGAAAAAAGTCAAACAAAAAAATGAAAAAAAAATAATAAATGAAGCTGAACAATTTATAAAACATTCTAGTGATGTTAAATTGGAAAAGAAAAAAATATTAGCTGAAAATCTAACAAATACTATTAATGATTATATTAATAGTAATAATGAAAAAATGAAAAGCACTATTAAAGAGGCTATAGAAAGTGAAGTTTCAAAACTTTAGTTTTAAAGTTATTATATAATTCATTGAAATAAAATATAATTATGCACACAAGCAAGTTGAATATCTTATCTTAAACGTTACTTAATAAGTGGCGTTTTTTTGTGTTTTTAGACGCTGAGAGACGCATTATATTGCGTTGAATGCACTTATTACTTATACTCTCTATTAAACAATGAATTATAACTAAAAAGAGGAGTAAAATTTGGTGAAAGATTTTTTAATTAGATACTTGTTACTATTAATAATCGGAAGTGCAACTATAATATTTTGTTTAGCTGCAATTATGCAAAATATATTTAATATGGAATTAAAAGATAGTTTATCATTAATAATAGCTTTTATTGGTATATTTACTACTTTTGGTGGTGCTTATCTAGGGGCTAAAATTTCAGGAGAAAATGCTCTACATAATATTAAGAGACAAAATTATATAGAAAAAGTAGATAAACTTAAAGCACTTCAAAGTGAAATACTATTTAATATGGAATATATGTGGGTATTTTTATCTAATTCATACAAAGAAGTTGGTTTTACTACAAAAGATGTTAAAGATCAACTTGACTTAAAAGAAAGTATAGTTCAAAATACATTTTCAGTTATATATAAGGATTTAGCTACAAAAGAGTTAACCATATTAAAATTAAATAAAGTACACTATTTAAATTTATGTTTGTTAAGAGATGTTATAAATAATAACAGTAGAGAATATAGATTGTTTGATGAACTATTTTCAGAATATGAAGGTTCAGATTCTTATCATAATATAAATAAATTTTACAAATTAAAGCAAAATATTGATAGTCTTGAAAGATTCATAACTATAGAAGGAGATTATGCTTGTATAGATATTAATGTATGGTCAAAGCAATATCTTATCTCTTTATGTTACTATAGTAATGAAGTAAATGATATTTTACGAGAAGAACTTGAACTTAATAATATATAGAAAACTTTTTATTTAAAAAATATTTTTTAATAAGCACACGGACAAGTTAATTTAATCATTTTGAACGTCACTCATTGAGTGGCGCTTTTTATTTTGAATACGTTTTGAATACGTTATTTAAAAATATATATTAAATATAAATAAAGATAACACTAAGCAAACCTAATATAACAATGTTTATAAATAGTCATAAATACATATAAAATATATTTATTGTTGGAGAGTAATTGTGCCAGAATATAAATAAGCAATAAATAACTATTGAGGAAGTTAATATATAGAAAAATGCCTAGGACACTATAAGTTGTCTTAGGTATTTTTAACAAATTAGCAGTCGATGATTGAATACACACACGTTTATAATAAATCGTTTTAATATCGGGGCCCAAGCAAAAAGACTTTCACAGAGAAAGTCAACGTTCAACGCAAGCTGGGGTTCGGGGTGATGGGGGATAACGAATTCAATATGAATACTGTCCCATGCCTTTTCCTACGATTAGTCAAGCATTTACAAATAAAATAAGCATTACTTAACTAAACCGTTCAATTTTAATTTTTTG
>NZ_JBXWKZ010000050.1:0-5939 GCF_058191515.1 Staphylococcus sp. CoH_129_LAB_1
CTCTACAACTATAAAAAATAGCTGTGAAGAAATCTATCGTCATAGATTTCTTCACAGCTAATCTTAGTATGTTTTTTCAAATTAATTGAGTACAATACTCCAATAAAAATATAACATCTTAATATTATATTGACAATACATATATTTCCAAAAATATCAGAAATTTTAGAAAATACACGTCTCCATTGATACTAATAATTATTAAAAAAACATTAATACTTTTTTTATTTAATTTAATAAAAAATAAAAAAAGAGCGATATCTATCGCTCTTTAAACTAGTTCCTTCCTTTACATATGTGTTTTTTACAATTATTAAAATTTATTTTAAATGTTCATATGGACTATTATTTACAAATGATACAATTTGATCGACAAATAATTTTGCGCGTAATTGAAATTCTTCGTCATTTAAATATAACGTACCGTCTTCTAATTTTGCATAATCTGAGTCATGTGTTGCAATTTGTGTAGGTACAGCAATACCTAATAAACTGCGAACAATGACTCGTAAATGTGAGAGTGGTTCTGAACTTACGATACCTCCACTGTTACCAATTAAGCCCACTGGTTTCATTTTGACATAATCCATATTGATATGATCTAACGCATTTTTTAAAATGCCTGAGTATGAACCATGATAATTTGGCGTACCAAAAATTAGGAAATCCGCTTCCATTGCTTTGTCCTGGAACGCTTTTGTATTCGCTTTAATTTCCTCTGTTGAATGTGTTGTGCCTGAAAAATCAAGTTGATTTAATGGTCTTTCAGCTAAATCAAAGATATCTACGTCGACATCATGATTATCGAATTGTCCTGTTAAATATTTAGCTAGTGCGTTGGTATGTGAACCTACTTGTGCACTTCCTACTACGATAAGTCCTTTCATTTTGCTCTAACACCCCTTACATATTATTTTATTTCTCTTCAGTTAAAACTTTCATAATTGCTTTACCTACACCACTATGTTCATTGGTATCTGTAACCAATTTAGCTATAGCTTTCACTTCGGGCATCGCATTATCCATCGCAACAGGATAGCCTACGCGTTCAAGCATGGATATATCGTTTAAATTATCTCCTAACGCCATGACATTTTGTAAGTCAATATGAAGTTGATTAGCAATAGTTTCTAATGCAATTCCTTTTTGAGCATCTGAATGCGTAATTTCTAAATTACCACGTGATGATGATGAAACAGCAAGACTTGATATGGCCGATAATTCTTTTCCAATACGTTCAATTTTTTCAAGATCTGGATTAAACGCCAGTACTTTCATTATCAGTTCGCCTGGAATATCTTCAATATCCTTGTAATTATCGACAATTTTGAGTGTACCGTTATCTATACGTTTTTGAATCCCTGCTTTAATCTTTTCAACATCACCTTGTTGGCCTGCATTTCTTGCAATATCTAAATAGATATCTAAATCACGTGTTGGATCTTCTGTATAAATCCCTCTATTCGTATACACTTGGTAGTACACATCTTCTCGATCAAGAATCGCTTTAATTCGTTCTACTAATTCATGATTTAAATGAGAGGTATTCATAATATTGAATGATTCATCACGTACTTCTGCACCATTTAAACAAATATAAGGTACTTTTAAATCTGTTTCAGCCATAGGCGTGCTTGCTTCATAAAAAGCTCGACCTGTGGCAATGACTACTGTAATCCCTTTTGATTGAGCATATTTAATCGCTTTAATGTTCTCTTCTGAAATTTCATGTGCAGCATTTAGTAGCGTACCATCCATATCTGTTGCAATCAGTTTAATCATGCCGTTACCTCATTTCATTAGCTAAACTTACAGCTATTATATTTTAGAACATACATATTCAGTGAACACAATGACAGAATGTTAATTTGTTTTACCGTTCCTATTTTAACAAATTTATTATCCTTTGTACGGTGATGTGTTTCTTTTAACTTTCTTAGCTCTTAAATCACGGAAAAATTGTCTCAATAAATTGCTACACTCTTCTTCTAACACACCCTGTTCAACAATTGCACGATGATTAAATTGTGGTTGCTGAAGTAAATCCATTAAACTGCCACTGCATCCTCCCTTAGGATCCATTGCACCATATACAACTCGTGGGATACGACTCATTACAATTGTTCCTGCACACATAACACATGGTTCTAGTGTAACGTATAATGTACAGTCTTCTAAACGCCAACTTCCTACTACTTCAGCTGCTCGTTCTATTGCTAAATGTTCAGCATGAGCAGTAGGTTGTTGCAATATTTCTCTTAAATTATGGGCACGAGCAATGATTTCATTATCTTTAACTATCACTGCTCCGATAGGAACTTCACCTAGTTGTCCAGCTTTTTTTGCTTCTTCAATTGCACATTTCATGTAAAATTCATCATTTGTCATATGTGTCACCCCTTACTTATGATAAAATACTCAATGTCTATTTTAACATTTGGAGATGTAATTATGAATAAACCATTTATTGCAATCGAAGGTCCGATTGGCGTTGGCAAATCGTCTCTTACTCACAAAATCAGCCAAACCTTTAATTATTATGAAGAGAATGAAATCATTAATGAAAACCCCTTTCTCTCTGATTTTTATGATGATATTTCAAAATGGAGTTTTCAAACTGAAATGTTCTTCCTTTGTAATCGTTATAAACAAGCACAAGATATTGCAAAAATTAATCAAGGTGTGGTAAGTGATTACCATATTTATAAAAATAGAATATTTGCGCGCAATACACTTAACGAATCAGAATTTGATAAATTCAATCGTATTTTCAATATTTTAACTGAAGATCTTGAATTACCTAATATGATCATCTTTTTAGATGCTGATTTAGATGTACTGAAACGTCGCATTGCTAAACGTAACCGTAGCTTTGAACATCAAATTGAAGATAGCTACTTACTTAATTTAAAAAAGGATTATTTATCATTTTATGAAACATTAAAAAACGAAGGTGCTAATGTGATTTTAATCGACACTTCTGATTTAGATTTTGTACAAAATGAATCAGATTATCAATTGATTTTAAACCAAATTAAACCCATGATAGGAGATATAAAATATGAATAATTACGGTATCCCTCAAAATGCAATTATTACTATTGCTGGAACGGTAGGCGTAGGGAAATCTACATTAACTCAGGCTCTTGCTGATAAACTTAATTTCAGAACTTCTTTTGAAAATGTAGACCATAATCCTTATTTAGATAAATTCTATAATGATTTTGAACGTTGGAGTTTCCATCTGCAAATTTACTTTTTAGCTGAACGTTTTAAAGAGCAAAAACGCATGTTTGAATATGGAGGGGGATTTATACAAGATCGTTCTATTTATGAAGATGTTGATATCTTCGCAAAAATGCATGAAGAGCAAGGGACTATGAGTAAGGAAGATTTCAAAACTTACTCTGATTTATTTGAAGCAATGGTTATGACACCATATTTTCCTAAACCAGATGTTTTAATCTACTTAGACTGCAATTATGAGGAAGTAATTGACCGCATTCATCAACGTGGTCGTGATATGGAAATGAATACTGATCCAGTATATTGGAAAAAATTATTTAAACGCTATGAAAATTGGATTAACAATTTTAATGCTTGTCCTGTAGTAAGAGTGAATATTAATGAATATGATATTCATGAAAATCCCGATTCTTTAGATCCAATTATCGACAAAATTGCACATATTATTCAAACATATAAAAATGTAGATAATCGATAAAAAAAGAGAGACAAAATTCATTTCGAATTGGTTGTCTCACTACGGCAAAAAGGACTAGAATTAAAAAGATCAATATAAGCTCATTTTTAATTCAGTCCTTTGCTGTCAATATACGTTAAATGCACAAAGCAATGATTGCTATTTTGATCTCGTGTTATTTAATGATTTTGTGTATATTTTTTTAATACTTCTGGTACGCTAGCAGCCGTTTCGATCACATAATCGGCATCCACAAGCTCCTCTTTTTTTGCAATACCACTTAATACACCAATGGCTAATCCTAACTTTGCATTCACTTTAGTTTTCATATCGTTATTTGTATCACCTACAATAGCTACATTTTCCGGTTTAACATCATAGTTGTCAAAAAGTGGCTTAAGTACTTCAGGATTTGGTTTTTCAGCCGCATGTGCTTCAGTAGAAATGACTACATCAAATGCATCTTTAGAATGTGTTTCTTCTAAAAATTGTGTCACTCCTTTTTCAGAGTCACTAGTCACAATACCAATCTTATAACCTTCTTTTCGTAGTGATTGAATTGTATCGTAAACACCTTCGATCCAATTATTTTCCGGCTCACGACTATCTACTAATGATTGACTTGTATCACGAGTCCATTTAGAAACATCTTTACCTGATTCATCATTAAATGCATGAACAATTTCATCTAAAGAGCCAGATCCCATAACAGAATTTGGATTAATAGTATCTTTGACAACTCCTAATTTACGAAGTGTTGCTTCTTTATTTGCTACAGGAAATGTATCTAGAAAGCTTTTTACCAAACGGACACCAATTTTTTCCCAACTATGATCAAATTCGATTAATGTACCATCTTTATCAAATAATATCCATTCCATTAATATATGCACTCCTTATTTTATATTTCATTGTAATATACATTATTCTTTTAATTATAGTAAAATAACTGATTATCATAAGTTTATAAAAAAAGTCATACCTCTCTAGGTATGACTCAACTAAGAATATATATAACTAGTTTTGAATAACTTTGGCATTACTATGCCTCAACGGGAATGAGACTATGTGTAAGGGAATAGTCTCTATGAATATCATACACTATTTCAACCCTATTTTCCATAATAAGTTGACACATATCAACCATTTATTATATATTTATCCTCTTATAGGTGCTATACAATATATGTCACATACTTTTTCTTATGAAAATCAGAAATTTTTTCAATTTCATTATTTGAATATTTCGCTTCAATCATTTTAATCATCTCTTATTTGAGATATCATCATTTTATCTTAAAAACCAAAAAACGCACACAATCTCTTGATTGTTTATCTTTAATGCCTAAATGTTAATTGGTTATAATTCAAATTACACATGAAGAAATACGCTTCTTATTTAGTACCAAAAAGCGTGTTTTCATCATATTAATAACGAAAATATATATTCAATTCGATTAGGGGGAAAAGATTTAATTAATTTCTTGGTTCACCATTTACAAGAATACCACTTACTAAATCATATACTTTTTTAATGAAACTAAAGATATCTAACATGATTTTCATCTCCTTAAATATGTTTACAACGAATAGTTTAGTACACATTTAGTTTTGTGGGGAATTCTTGCCTAATTCGATATGATTCGTTCTAAAGTGTCTTTATTTTTCTTTCAATCTTATTAGATATTGCCTAAAAGTTAGACATATACATAAAATCTTAAAAAGTAATTTAGAAGTATTGAAAGTTAGTAAAAAATTTGGCTTATTGCTTTTATCTCTATAAATGGTTTAATTAATAGATAATACAATAATTTATAGCTTTGCTTTAAATTTATATAAATATAGTTTGTTATGTACGATATAGTCATCTTAACAAATGCTGTACAATATATTATTAATAAAATGAAAGGATTTACTTATGTTAATCATTATCTTTATTCTATTTGGAATAGGCCTTAGTTTGTTTATATTTAGTTTCTTTTTAGCAGAAAATGAAGGATTGGCTTATAAAACCGTGAGTAGAGGTTTTTCTGCGTTATTTGTATCATTGGGGATTTTAGCATTAATGGGATATCTTATTAATTTTATTTGTTCACATTATTTAGATATTTAATTAGAGTTCACAATATTATTCGATTTTTGTTACTACATAGTACTATAAAAACATACTAAGATTAGCTGTGAAGAAATCTATGACGATAGATTTCTTCACAGCTATTTTTTATAGTTGTAGAGA
>NZ_JBXWKZ010000051.1:0-5724 GCF_058191515.1 Staphylococcus sp. CoH_129_LAB_1
ACTTATCCCCTGTAAAATACAGAGAATTAGCAGCCTAGAACATAGTGTTTTTATTAAGTTCCCATTTTAAGGGTTCAAGTGCCTAATGATGTCCCAGACTTTTTTATATTAATTAAAATTGTTTTAGTAAATTGGCCATTTCAATTGCACTTACTGCTGCCTCTGCACCTTTATTACCTGCTTTTGTACCTGCTCTTTCAACTGCTTGTTCAATACTTTCAGTTGTTAAAACACCAAAAATAACCGGTGTATTTGTAGCATCATTTGCTTTTGATACGCCTTTAGCCACTTCATTACAAACATAGTCATAATGCGATGTTGCACCTCTAATGACACAGCCTAAAGTAATCACTGCATCGTAATCATTTTTTTGTGCTAATTTTTTAGCAACAAGTGGAATTTCAAATGCACCTGGTACATATGCAACATCAATGTTGCCCTCTTCTACCCCATGTCTTACTAATGTATCTTTAGCTCCATCTAATAAACGATTAGTAATAAAATCATTAAATCTGCTCACTACTATTGCAACTTTTAAATCTGTACCGACTAATCTTCCTTCAAAATTCATTCTAAATTCCTCCTAAATAAGATGTCCCATTTTTAATTTTTTTGTTTCCATATAATGATGATTATATTCCGTTTCTGGCACAATAATTTCCGTACGATCTGCAACTTTTATACCATAATCTTCTAAGCTTTCAAATTTCTTAGGATTGTTACTTAGTAAATTAACTTGTTGAACATTAAAATATTTAAGAATTTGAGCAGCTATGTGATAATCTCTTAAGTCTTCATCGAAACCTAATGCTAAGTTTGCAGTGACAGTATCATGTCCTTGCTCAATTAACTCGTAAGCTTTTAGTTTATTAATTAAACCAATACCTCTACCCTCTTGCGGTAAATATATTATTAGTCCACCATGCTCATTTATATATCTCATTGCTGTTTCTAATTGAGCACCACAATCACATCGTTGGCTATGGAAGATATCACCTGTTAAACAAGCTGAATGTAGTCTTACATTTTCAGTTGCCCGTGGTTCTCCTTTACCAAGTACAACAATATCTTCATGCGTATATTGAGATTGAAAACCATACATTTTAAAATCGCCAATATCAGTTGGCATTTTTACAGTTGCTTTAAGTTCAATATCTTCATTTTCTTGTTTACGACGATAATCAATTAAACTTTCAATTGTAATCATTTTTAATTGATGGCGTTCTTTAAATTGCTGTAATTCATTACCTTTTGCCATTGTACCATCGTCATTCATAATCTCACAAATAACCCCAGCAGGTGCAGCACCAGTTAATTTAGCTAAATCTACAGCAGCTTCTGTATGTCCTGGTCTAACTAATACACCTTTATCTTTAGCTACTAAAGGAAATAAATGTCCTGGTCTATGGAAACTTTCCGGTTTAGAACCAGGATTAATTAACGCTTTAGCTGTGGCAGTACGATCAAATGCGCTAATTCCTGTAGTAGTAGAAATATGATCGATACTTACAGTAAAATTTGTACCATATTCATCTGTATTACCTTCAACCATATGTTTAAGATTTAGATGTTCAGCAATCTGTGAACTTATAGGAGCACAAATTAATCCACGCGCTTCTTTGGCCATATAG
This sequence comes from Staphylococcus sp. CoH_129_LAB_1, assembly GCF_058191515.1. Classification (NCBI taxonomy): domain Bacteria; kingdom Bacillati; phylum Bacillota; class Bacilli; order Caryophanales; family Staphylococcaceae; genus Staphylococcus; species Staphylococcus sp. CoH_129_LAB_1. Next base: position 1,632 of record NZ_JBXWKZ010000051.1, read on the forward strand.
TTAATGGTATCATCTTTCATCCATTGAGTGATTGCTATTAAGTCACCTTCATTTTCGCGATTTTCGTCATCTACTACAATTATGCTATCGCCATTTCTTAAAGCTTCTAAAGCTTCTTCAATGCTATCGAATTTCATTTAAGCCCCTCCTAAAATCCATATGCTTTTAATTTATCAACTGATAAATCAGATTTATTTTTACCGACAATACTTTCAACATATTTAAACAATACATCTGTTTCAAGATGAACCTCATCGCCCATCTTTTTATTAGAAAGAATCGTTGAACGTCTTGTTTCGGGAATAAGATGGATATCAAAACTATGTTGATGCAAATCAAAAATTGTTAAACTTACACCATCCACAGTGATAGAACCTTGCTTAACCATTTGTTTGATTACCGAGTCAGACGCTTTAATAGATACAATACGTGAATTCGGCGTTTCATTTATATTTATAATTGTTCCTTTTGCATCTACATGACCTAATACGAAATGTCCTCCGAAACGTCCACTTCCAGACATAGCTCGCTCAAGATTGACTTCATCATTTTCATTAATATTAGCTAAATATGTTTTATTTTCAGTTCCTTTAATCACTTGGACAGAAAATTGGTTTTGTTTAAAATCAATAACTGTTAAACATGCACCATTTACACTTATAGAATCACCAATATGCATATCTTCTGTAATTTTTTGACATGAAATATCTAATGTCCTTACAGATTGTTGTGTGCGAATGTTCTTTACAGTACCTATTTCTTCAACGATACCTGTAAACATTTATCATCACTTCTTTCGCAATGTCATTTTAATATTTTGTTGAATAGACTCGGTAGAAATCACTTCAAATTGTGGCGCATCATCTAAATCAATAACATTATCAGTTTGATAAAATTGATTTTTTCCAATACCGCCTATTATTTTCGGGGCATAATAAATAATAAGATTGTCTAAATAATTAGATTGGAGAAATTCTGAAGTTATATGAGGTCCAGCTTCTACTAATAATTTGCCAACACCTCTTTGATACATATCAGTTAAAATAGATTTTAAATTACATTCTTCTAAATATATTATTTTTATATGATGCCTTGGACTTTTTAGTTCGTGATTTTCAGTGTAAATCCAAATTTCACTATCCTGATCGTGAAATATCTGTTTTGAAAAATCAATTTGACCTCGCTTAGATAATATAATTCTTATTGGATGTTTACCATCTTGAATACGTGTTGTATATTGTGGATTGTCCGCTTCAATTGTTTTATTACCAGTCAATACTGCATCATGAGTATGTCTTAAATGATACACATCTTGTTTAACTGCTTTATTCGTAATCCACTGGCTTTGTCCACTATCAGTCGCTTGTTTACCATCTAATGAAGTCGATATTTTAACTGTAATTTCAGGTATTTGACGTTGTTTAGCTTTAAAAAATTCTTCATACAAAGCAAAAGCTTCTTCTGAATATTGATATTCAACTTCAATACCTGCCTTTGCAAGAATGACATCTCCCTCAGAAGGCAACGTCGTATCTTTTACAGCGTAAATCACTTTACTAAGTCCATGTTCAATAATTTTATTCACACAAGGTGGTGTTGACCCATAATGTGTACAGGGTTCAAGAGAAATATAAATTGTGCCGCCCTTTGCTTTGTCTTGTGCCATGTCTAAAGCCTGAACTTCTGCATGTTTCTCTCCTTGCTTTAAATGTGCACCAAGACCCACAATACGCCCATCTTTTACAACAACTGAGCCAACAGGAGGATTAATTCCGGTTTGTCCTTCTACCATTTGTGCTAATTGAATTGCGTATTTCATAAATTCACTCAAATTATCACCTCTAAAAAAAACCCTATACCTGTTTCACAGGCATAGGGCATGTATATATACTTAAATAAGCGTACTACAATTTTTAAATTGTGCATGCTTATACACCATTCATTAATGATGTGTTGATTCTTTCTCCCATCCAGACTTTTACTGTCGGCTCTAGAGTCTCACTAGATCAGCCACTTAATAAACTTTAATTAAGTGGGTCGCAGGCTTTATCACTGCCGGTTGGGAATTACACCCTGCCCCGAAAGAATACGTATGAAATTATGATTAAATTTGAGTCATCGTAGTTTAATACTACATCTATCATATTACATTTATTTTTAGAAAATTACAAATAAAGAATTTCAATTAAATTTTTAAATTTAATTCTTAAAGTGATATTTATTCATTATTGTGTAAATCATTATGACGTATGATCAAATTCATTTTGAATTTTATATAAGTAATCAACCGCGCTCACTGCTTGATTGACAATCATTTTTACTCCATTACGTAATTTGTTTACTCCATTAGTGATTTGTCCAATAGCAATCACATTATTTAAAGTACCATACCTAGGACTAATCACCTGGTTCGTTTCGGGTATAATTTGAATTCCACCCATCGGATGGGATTGAATAATTTGTCGATTTTGAAGATTTAAAATAAATTGGTCATCTTCGTCTAAATCTTCCAAATGTGTTTTGGAACCTGTTGCATTAATAATAATATGATGTGGATACCATTGTTCGTCATTTTTAAATTTTAAATTAAATATGCCATCTTTATATTTCACATCTTCTAAATCTTTTCTAACCACTAATGAACCATCTTCTATTAATTGTATAATAAGTTTCGCAGTTCGTGGGGGCATAGGATTTGAGTTAAGTTGGATGATCTTAGTGAAACGTTTATCAAATTCGACTTGATCTTGACGACTAAAGCTATTCCAAATCCAATTTAAGTTTTCTTTGACATTCTCTATTAATGTTTGGAAAGTACCTATCTCATCTCGATGTTCTAAATCATAATTTAAATCTTTAATAGTATCTCCTGTTCGACGGTGAACCAATTTTTGTAAGTCAATACGATTTAAATCACATTCTTTTTTAAAAAGATTAAATGCTTTCTCTAATGGTACATTCCCAAAATGTTTATCTTTAATATCGTTAAATTTAGATTTAGTTAAATACTTAAATTCTATTTTTTTCATATTACCTCTTACACTAGGGAATTGAGCAGAACGACTGGTCATCGTAATTGGTAGTTTAGGATGATGAAAAGCTACATAACGTACTACATCTAAACTGGCTAATCCCGTACCAATAATAGCTATATCATCAGATTCTTGTACATCATCTAATGTATTGTATGTAGGGTAAGGAGTCTGAATATAACCTTTTATGCCTTTTAAATTATAAGGGTCATGATATGACAAAGTACCTATAGTTAAGAATATGTAATCGTATACTCGACAATTATTCATATCTTTATTAGTACAGACATAATATTTCAGAGTGGTTTCATCTATATTTGAATTAATAAAGACTTCTTGAACTGGTTGTTTAATGACTGTGAGATTGTCATATAATTTTTCATAATGTGATAAGTAAGATTTCATATAATGGCCAAAAACAAATCTGGGTAAATACTTTGGATCTTTAACCTTAAAATCAGATTGTGTTTGATACCATTTCCAAAATTCTTCATCATCATCTAAATTTAAACTCATATTTTTAGTAGGTAAGTTAATTAATAATTGACTACTATCATTTTGAAAAGGAACGCCCTGCCCCATATTAAATTCGTTATCGTAGACATCGACTTTTAATTGTTTAAAGTCTTTGTGTTTAACGAGTTGTCTAAGTACACTCACACCTGCTGTACCCATGCCTATAATTGCTACTCGCATATTTAATATCATCCTTTTTTATATTTGTATTAACTTGAATATTAACATATTATATCAATACGATTCTCGTCTTCAAAACGTTTTACTAATAAGTTCATTATCCATTCAATACATAAATATTATGTAACTATGATAGAATTTAAATATTGAGGTGACTGAACAATGAAATTTTTATTAAAAACATTAATTGTTTTTATTATTGGATTTACTTGGTTTTCAAGAAAAAACAAAGCAGAATAAATAAAAAACCAACATCATCTAATTAAACAGATTGGACTGACCCCAATGAGTGGGAATGATATAAAAACACTTTCGTTGAATTCATATTAAAATGAATCATGCGGAGGTGTTTTTTCTATGAAAAG
>NZ_JBXWKZ010000052.1:0-5374 GCF_058191515.1 Staphylococcus sp. CoH_129_LAB_1
TATTGTAAATAAAGAAGCCAGTAAATGAATTTATAATACACTCATTTACTGGCTATTTTGCTAGGAATTATGTCCCAATCTCTTTATATATTATCGAATAAATTGACTATTATTATCTTCAGAACTAAATGATTGAGTAGATGTTGATTTTTGATTTTTAAGAGTAACTGATACGTCTTGAGTTTTACCATCACGTATAACAGTCAACTTCACGGTTTCACCGGGTTTTTTATTTTGATATAAGTACGTTCTTAAATCTGTATCATCATCTACTTTTTTACTATCCACTTTAGTAATAATATCGCCAACTTTTAATTCACTAGAGTGGCTAACTTTTGCAACATATACACCAGTATCACGCTCAGTTTTCAATTCTTTTTTATAAGAATCTGGAATATCACTTAAGTTAAGTAACCCAATTCCAATTGAAGGACGTTCTACTTTACCATGTTTGACAAGTTGCTCGATTGTAACTCTTACTTCATTACTTGGGATGGCAAAACCAATACCTTCAACTTGGTCGGCAGCAATTTTCATTGAATTAATACCTACTAAATTACCATTAATATCCACTAATGCGCCACCAGAGTTACCAGGATTAATCGCTGCGTCTGTTTGTAGCACGTTTACTTTAGTTCCACCGGAAGTGGTATTAGACTCAATTGTGCGTTCATTTGCAGAAATAATACCTGATGTTACTGAGTTAGCAAATTCTAAACCAAGTGGGTTCCCCATTGCGAAAACACTATCGCCCGTTTGAACTTTCGAAGAGTTTGCGAATTTCATTGCTTTAATTCCTTTTTGAGAATCAATTTTTAAAACTGCAATATCAGAAACTGCATCTGTTCCTACAAGTTTAGCTTCTACTTGTTTACCATTATGTAATTGTACTTTGATTTGAGATGCACCATCAATAACGTGATTATTAGTGACAATATATGCAGAATTGTTGTTAATTTGATATATAACACCAGAACCGATACCCGCTTCTTGTGCTTTTGATGATTTACCTTGCAATAGATCATCAAAACTTGTTGCCTTTTGCATATTAATTACACCTACGATTGCAGGAGAGACATCTTTTATCATGGCATTTACTGATTTATATTTATCACTTTTACCATCTAATATATTGCCACCTTTATCATTTGTAGCTTGTTGGACTTGAGATCCACCACTATTTGAATCTTCTCCATTCATAAATCGATTAATTCCTAAAACAATTAGTGCACCTATGATACCAGCAAGTAAAGCAATAATAATAATTCTAAACCATGGAAATTTCGATTTAGGTGGACGTGAATGCTGATAATCACTGGATTGATAATATTGATTATATTCTGTCATATTAAACCTCCGTATATATCTTAACCATTATCTCAATTATGAAGAAAATAGTTGAATATTTCTAGTAAATAGCTATCAGACTTAAGATGTATCTTTTAAAATCTTGTTCACATGATAAGTTAATGATAAAATCGACTAAGTGTAGAAACTTAGAAGCAGGTGACAGAATGTATAAATTTATTAGTAGATTTTTAGACTTAATACTTGTAAAAATGGCTCGTTCATTACATGTTATAGGCAAAGAGAACATTCCTAAAGATAGTAAATATGTTGTGACATGTACCCATGAAAGTTACAATGAAGTAATTTTATTAGGATTAGCACTAATTCCAAATGAAATTCATTATATGGCTAAAAAAGAATTATTTAGTAATAAGTGGGGAGACAAGTTTTTAAGATCTTTAAATGCTTTTCCAGTAGATAGAGAAAACCCAGGACCTAGCACGTTAAAACAACCTGTTAAATTATTAAAAGATCATAAAACAGTAGGTATCTTCCCAACAGGTCATAGAACTTCAGTTGAAGGTGCACCTTTAAAGCGTGGAGCTGCAACGATTGCTATGCTTGGTAAAGCACCAATCTTACCAGCTGCTTATGTTGGACCAACTAAGTTACATGGTTTAGTCACTGGTCAAGCGATGATTAAATTTGGTAAACCTATTTATCAATCAGATATACCTAAAGATTTAAAACGTAATGAAAAAATTGATTTTTTAACTAAAGAAATTGAAAGACGTACAGCACAATTACAACATGAATTACATCTTATTCAAGAACGTCTTTAATAGATATTGATACCATTTTTCACCAAAGTCCTGAGACATATCTAATTGTCTCAGGACTTTTTAATATATTAGCATCGATTTTATATTTATTAATTATAAAAAAATTCACTTCAAAGTATTTATTTTTTAAGTCTGCTTTGAAGGGCGCATATCAATGAGTTGTCTCATATGTGGGTAGTCGATGACCGAATGAACAATGCGCTTGTATTAAGCTTTTTTCCTTTAGTCTTGGGGCTTCAACACGGATACTTTCATAAAAAATTATGTAGCGTAACCGCTTACAAATATGATAAATTATATAATGGATTAAATACATAAAAAAATGTTTTTTAATAAACAAAGGAGGATAAAAGATGTTTAAATTCTTTCAAAATCTTGGAAGATCATTAATGCTCCCTGTAGCTGTTTTGCCAGCAGGAGCCATAATAACTGGGATAGGCAACTTGCTAAATGCTCTTCATGTGCTTCCCACAGTAGCCATGTTCTTTTCAATTGTAGGTACAGCCATCTTAGATCAATTAGGGTTAATCTTTGCTATCGGTGTAGCTATTGGAATGGCTAAGAAGAACGATGGTGCGGTTGCTTTAGCAGGTGCGCTAGGGTATGCCATGGTAACGAAAGTATTAAATCCAGAAAATGTTGCTACACTATTTAATGTAAAAGAAAAAGCAGTGAACTTAGGTTTTACAAAAATGGATAATTCGAATGTTTTTCTTGGTATAATTATCGGGTTGATTGCAGCATATTCTTTTAATAAATTTAGTGAAGTTGAATTACCTGTGGCCTTGTCTTTTTTTAGTGGTAAACGATTAGTACCTATTATGACTGTATTTTTTAGTACTATATTAGCAGTTATACTATTATTTATTTGGCCTATAGTCTTTTCAGGAATTGTTGCATTTGGAGAATGGTTAGTAGGTTTTGGTTCATTTGGAGCATTTTTATATGGTGTCTTTAATCGACTACTTATTCCAACTGGTTTACATCATGCATTGAACGCAGTATTCTGGTTCGATACAGCTGGAATTAATGACATTGGTAAATTCCAAACGGGTAAAGATGCAGTAAAAGGCGTAACGGGACGTTACCAAGCAGGTTTTTTCCCAATTATGATGTTTGGTATACCAGCAGCAGCACTTGCGATGTATCACAGTGCTGAAACAAAACAACAAAAACAAGTATGGGGATGGTTCTTAGCAAGTGCTATATCAGCATTTGTAGTAGGAGTTACAGAACCAATTGAATTTGCATTTATGTTTGTTGCACCTGTTCTTTTTGTTATACATGCCTTATTAACAGGTCTTTCATTATTTATCGCATCTTTATTTCATTGGACTGCCGGATTCTCATTTAGTGCAGGGTTAATTGATTATGTTTTATCACTGATTAATCCAGTAGCTAATCATCCTTTAATGTTATTAGTTCAAGGCATTGTATTCTTTATTTTATATTATGTTATTTTTAGAGTCATGATTAAAGTATTGAATTTAAACACAATAGGCCGTGGTGATAACTTACTTGCCGATCCAGTAAAAGAAACAACGGCGACTAAAGATAAACCAAAAAGTGGAAAATACTACCAATCAGCGACACAGATATTAGAAGGTTTAGGTGGAGAATCTAATATTGATAGTCTAACAAATTGTGCTACACGACTTCGTTTAGAACTAAAAGATAATACGATAATTGATGAACAAAAAATTAGAAATGCTGGAGCTGTTGGAGTGACGAAAAATGGTCGTCATTCAGCACAAGTCATTATCGGTACACATGTTCAACAAGTAGCAGATGAAATTGAAAAACAAATGAAATAATATAATAGCAATATTATATTAATCAGACACTATCTGTCCAAATCACTTGTTACACTATAGTTCTATTGATAAATATGTTTTATATAAAAGAGCTAATGCTAGGTTTTAAGCATTGGCTCTATATTTTTACTACATTGACTTTATAGAAATGTCCGTTATGATTATAAATATCAGAATAATCAAAAAATGGAGAGATGTCGATGAAGTCAATTTTATTTGATGTGGATGGTGTGTTTTTAAGTGAAGAACGTTGCTTTGATGTATCTGCTTTAACAGTTGAAGAATTATTAAAGAGCAAATATTTTTTAGGTTTAGATAGCACTTGTAATTTTACTGAGATGAATAATAAATCAATTGAGAATATAAGAGAACAAGTATTTTTAAAAGATCAAATCTTGAATCAACTAAAATCTTTAGGTCTTAATTCTAACTGGGACATGTTATTTGTTGTATTTAGTATTCATTTAATCCATCTCTTGAAACAGCTAGATTCGAAAATAATTAGTCAAGTAACAAATGTAAAAACCTTTTCAGTTGAAAAACTACGTGAATTACAATCTTATATTGATCAATTTAAAGTTAATTATGCAGCGCCGTTAAAATTCATTCAAAATAGTCAAAGTGGTAAAGAGAATATTTATTTTGAATTGGAACGTTACGCAAAAGAACAATTAAATATTGAAAATGCTAAATTATTTAATTTAAAAAGTCCACTATGGAATTTAGCGAGAGCAGTATATCAAGAATGGTATTTAGGAACAACTTTATATGAAAAAGTAGAAAAACTTACTCCTTTGTCTATTCCTAAGTCTGGCTTTATTTATGAAGAAATTATCTTACGTCCTGTGGAAGAAATTAAAACATTATTAAATGATATAAAACAAGCAGGTTTTAACATTGCTATTGCAACTGGTAGACCAAGAACAGAAACTATTGTTCCATTCGAATCCTTTGGTCTGAAATCTTTTTTTAATGAAAAGCATATTGTCACAGCGAGTGAAGTATTGAAAGCTGAGTCAGTATTTCCAAAAGAAGGGCCACTAGGTAAACCTAATCCATTTAGTTATATTGCAACTCTTTATGGAAACAATAAGGGAGATTATTTGCACTATATTCAAAATCAAAAACATATTGTTAATAAGGATGATGTATTTATTGTTGGTGATTCATTAGCGGATTTATTATGTGCTAAAAAGATTGGGGCAACATTTATAGGTACTTTAACTGGTTTAAGTGGGGAAACAGCAAAAGAAGAGCTAGAGCAACATGGTGCTGACTATATTGTTAATCATATTTGTGACATTAGACATATTCTACTTAATAAATAATATAAAGAAAGGAACGCCGAATATTGGCACTGAACCCTTAAAATGGGAACTTAATAAAAACACTATGTTCTAGGCTGCTAATTCTCTGTATTTTACAGGG
>NZ_JBXWKZ010000053.1:0-1212 GCF_058191515.1 Staphylococcus sp. CoH_129_LAB_1
GTTGACGCGCTTTGTGAATTAGCTGTGCTCGTTGACGCGCTTTGTGAATTAGCTGTGCTCGTTGACGCACTTTGTGAATTAGCTGTGCTTGTTGACGCACTTTGTGAATTAGCTGTGCTTGTTGACGCACTTTGTGAATTAGTTGTGCTTGTTGACGCGCTTTGTGAATTAGCTGTGCTCGTTGACGCACTTTGTGAAGTTGATGTGCTTGTTGGATCAGTCACCTTAATTGTTTCCCCATTAAAGAAGTTCGTTCCTCCAGTTACAGAAGTAGAATATGGATTAAATGTAAACGATGTATCGCCCCCAGAATTAATAGGAACTGTCCATGTCGTTGTTAAACCATAGCCTTGTTTAGCCTGTTGTCCATTCATTTGATAACCATCTGCCCAAGTATATCCATTACCTTGTTTAACCATAGGTGTTGTATTTGCTGCTGGTTTACTAACCTTTGCACCTGTTGAGTCTGTAATATAGTTCGTGGCAGATGAAGGAGTTCCATATCCGTTACCTAATGTAAACATTGTTTGATAAGATGTACCTGTATTGTATATTGAATAGCCATTTGATAATTGAGTTGGTTTTTCTACTGTTGTAGTTTCAGGATTATCATATGTAACTGTATAAGTAAAAGTCATAGAAGTACCATTATTAACAGTTGTTAGTTTATAGTAAATTGGAATGTTATAATTTGTATCAGTACCAGCACCAGTATAAGTGTTTGTAGTTGAAGTTGCTGCTGCTGCTGCGAATGTAGTTACAGCCATTCTACTAAAAGTTCTTAGTGGAGTTATTGAAGTACTATCAGCTGAAGAATCATTATTACTAATAGCAATTGATGAACCTAAATCTTCATTTGTAGTACTATCTTTTGTTTCTGTACTTGCTGCACTATCTTTTGCTTCTGTACTTGCTGCACTATCTTTTGTTTCTGTACTTGCTGCACTATCTTTTGCTTCTGTACTTGCTGCGCTATCTTTTGCTTCTGTACTTGCTGCGCTATCTTTTGCTTCTGTACTTGCTGCACTATCTTTTGCTTCTGTACTTGTTGCACTATCTTTTGCTTCTGTACTTGCTGCGCTATCTTTTGCTTCTGTACTTGCTGCACTATCTTTTGCTTCTGTACTTGCTGCACTATCTTTTGCTTCTGTACTTGCTGCACTATCTTTTGCTTCTGTACTTGCTGCACTATCTTTTGCTTCTGTACTTGCT
>NZ_JBXWKZ010000053.1:1309-4894 GCF_058191515.1 Staphylococcus sp. CoH_129_LAB_1
GCTGCACTATCTTTTGTTTCTTTAGTTGAATTTTGGTCCCCTATTGTGGTACTATTTGAACTTATTTCAGAAGTTACAGGCGTTTCAGATGCAGCAAACACTTGATGATCATTTAACATATTAAATGTAAATGCTCCTCCAATAATTGCCGATGTTTTCAAAGTATTTTTCTTCAAGTTATTATTTTTAGTATTTATTTCTTCTTTACTTATCTCTTTTTGTCCATAAAAAGGTAAACCCATTAATTTCAGTAATTGAATTTCTTTAATTCCTGCTTTTATCCAATTTTTACCTGATTTATACAAACGTACTCTAGCTTTTTCTTCACTAAAACTTTCTTTAAATCTCTGTGATTTTTTCGACATATTTTCCTCCACATATTAGAAATCATTTGATGTTATTACTATCTGAAAATCTTTTATTTTTTAATAAAACAATAATATCATTCACAATCTATAAAAGCAATTATATTTCTGAGACATAAATCTTAGAAAAATAGTCAGTAAATGGATTTATAATAAAACCATTTACTGACTTCTTTATTTACAATACTGCGTATTGTTGGCTCGCTTTCTTAGGGGACAACTTTAACTTGTCTTCTTTCAAGAGTCTCTCCAAAACACTTTGTCTTTATATGTAATTTTACATTGAAATACTTAAAAAAATAAGACCCTTTCGTATAATTTAATAAACACTAACAAACTAAATTAACGAGGTAACTTAAGTATAAATATTATAACATCACTTACCTTACTCTACCAATGGAAATTTCAGTACTTATTCCTACACATGATATGTGAATGATATTGTTGAAACAATTCTCGATATTGAATTCGATGAATTTAGACATCATCGTGGCGCGACATCGTATCATCCCAAAATGATATGAAAATAGTGTTATATGCCTAAACACAATCTGTATTTTCTGGTAGAGAAAATGATGTAGAAACTGTTTTGGATTTATGAAAGCTATTTTGGGTTTCACTCGAGTGTCCGTTCGAGGAATAAATAAAGTTAAAAAAGACAATTTCTATTGAAATAATATAGAAATTGTCTTTTTTAACTTATCCAGAAACTTTATGTCCCGGACTCTCTTGTCTTATTATTAAAAGCTCATAATAGATTATGATTATCTGTTTTAGGATACTATGAGAAGTTCTAATTTGCATCGAAAATTCATTTATCAAGATAAATCTCCTTTATTATTTTTAATTCTATAGACCGTCTGTCTTGTAATATTCACTTCTTTCGCAATCTTACTAATTGCTTTACCTTCTTCTAACATTTCTACAATTCTATGATAAATAATGCGTTTTTGAGGGTCCTTTGCATTTGGTGAATAAAGTAAAGGGCGCCCTTTATAAACCCCTTTTTCTTTCGCAACTTGAATCCCTTGAGCTTGTCGACGTTTACTTTCATTTCTTTCTTGCTCTGAAACCATTGCTAATATTTGTATGATTAAATCTTTCATAAACTTATCTAATAATGGATTACCAATGACTTCGTTCATCATAGGTAAACTAGTAATCATTAATTGAACTTCTTTATCTTTTAAATAGTTAACTGTGTTGATCACCTCATCATAATTACGACCTAAACGGTCCATAGATTCTACTACAAATCTATCGCCCATTCTCACAAAGTTAAGTGCTTCTTGAAATATAGGTCTGTTTTCTACTGACTTTCCCGATTGTTTTTCTGTAAATATTTTTCAACACCAAATATTTTTAAATTTTCGATTTGTCTTTCTAAATTTTGATCAATAGATAAGACTCTCGCATAACCAACAATCATTAATATACACCCTAATCATACATTCTAGTTACTGACAATTCAACAATCCATTTTGTATGATTAGGGTGTACCCTAAATTTATTATTTGTTTAACTTCTCCACTTTTTTATAACATCAGTCATGCTTATTTCTTCAGTCACATCTAAAGTTTTCCATTTCTCACTCCATATTTCATGAACCCTTACATTAGATGACTTAGGCTTCGGGGTTCTGTTGCAAAGTTAAATTAATATACAAAGTTATGCAAAAGCAGTAAATTATATACTATTATATCAACAGATTATTCGGTTGGATTTTATTATTTTTCATTTCTTTGTATCTATATTATATGATTTTCAAGTTTGCAACAGAACCAATTTTTATATGCAACCAAATTACCTAATCTTTAAATTACGTACTCCTGTAAAAATAAATATTATTGATATTATAATAAGTAACATTATACCTACTATTATATCATTTGAACTTTCAAATCCCATAGATGAATCTATAATATCTAAACCAACTCTATAACTCAAAGTGGTAGGTATCAAATTAGAAAATGGTGCTGGTATAAGAATCAGAGATACCATCGTAATACCTATAATTATAACTAATGAGACAATATAATTATTGAATATAGTAACTAGAGTAATAGATAGAGGTATTAGGAAAGTTGTTAAGAGTAAGTTAAGGACTGTAAAACTAATAATAATCATTACTAAAGATTCAGACAAACCGTCAAAAATAAAATAGAATAATAATAATAAAATTAAATTTAATAAATAGAGAAAAGTACAATATAAAAAAGATACTAAAAATTTTGAAAAAAACAATTTATACTTATTTTTGGAATAAGAAAGCCAGTTTAATAAAGTATGGTTTTTAAATTCTATATAGAATATAGATGATCCAATAATACCTATAGCTATAGGCGTTATCATGAAATATTGATTATAAAATCTAAAATAAAAACCATCAATTAACGATAAATCTTTATTATTAATAAAAAAATTAGCAATATTCATAATAAAAGGTAGTAAACTTAATAAAAAAACAATTATTATAAATCTTTCACTTCTAATTTTAATAATTTCATTTTTTATAAAAGTTATCATTTTAAATAAGCCTCCTCTACCTTCATACTCATAATTTTTAAATATACTTCTTCTAAAGTCATTTTTTTAGCATTATTGTAATATTTAACTAGCTCATTATAATCTCCTAAAATATAAAAACGGCCACTACTTTTTATAATTGAATATTCATTATTAATTTTAAAATCCAAATTATTTGTCCTATCATTTATTTCCACAAGACTATAATGTCTTTTATTATTTCTCAAATGAGCTATCAGCTTTCCATTTTGAATAAAAAGAAAAACATCAGTAAACTCTGATAATTCTCTTAAAATATGACTAGAAACTATAGTAACCCTTTTTTCGTTTTTAATTTCACTAATTATTATATCTCTTATATCTTTTATTCCCATAGGATCTAAACCGTTTGAAGGTTCATCTAATAATATTAAGTTAGAATTACCAATTAATGTTTTAGCTATACCTAATCTTTGTTTCATTCCCATTGATAAATTTTTAAATTTTTTATTTCTTGCACTATTTAAATTTACTATTGATAATAATTTATCTATATGTAATGTATTAATGCCAAGATACCTAGCATGTAATATTAAATTTTCTTCACATGTTAGATTGGCATAAAAAGCAGGGTAATCAATGGCACTGAACCCTTAAAATGGGAACTTAATAAAAACACTATGTTCTAGGCTGCTAATTCTCTGTATTTTACAGG
>NZ_JBXWKZ010000054.1:0-3839 GCF_058191515.1 Staphylococcus sp. CoH_129_LAB_1
TTTATTGACGTTGAGCCTCGGAACCCTTAACAATCCCAAAACTTGTCGAATGGTCGGCTTAATAGCTCACGCTATGCTGACATTCGTCTGCAAGTTTAGTTAAGGATTCTTCTCAACATCAATAAATTTTCTCGGCATAAATACATATTTTAATTATTAATTATTTCATAAATCAAAAGTAAAATTGATGATATTAAAAGTAATACGCTAGATAAAACCTCTAATTTTTTATCCTTTTTATCACTTACTGTATTTTTTATAAGCGCCACAATTGCAATTAATATTAAAAGCGTACAAAAAATATGAATAACCAAAAAGATGCCTCCCTTTTAGTAAAACTTATCACAAGAACTACTTAAATCTTAAAATACCCTTATTTGCAATTTTAAGGTACTTTTTAGAGCGTTCAAGGGTATTTTATATATATTTTTTTATACCCAAAACGATTTAATGGCTCTTAAAACACAAATGAGAGTCAAATTTAAAAATCAGAAAAACAAACCTTTACTCTAGATACTAACAAATTAAATTCTTATTTAATACTTAATATACAAAACGCGTAATTAATCTTTACACATAGTCTATAAGTATTTCTAAACGTCTGATTATAGCTTCACATTTACGTAATATACTTGTTTTACTTATGCTGAAGTAATCGGCTATATCTTTCTAATCGTAACAGTCAATCGTACACACCTAATATCTAAAGCGCATAATCTCTTTAGCTTCATTGTCCGCTTCATCTATTAATTGATTTAAATCATTAACTATATTACACAATCTCTCATACTTATTTTTCATACCTATACTGTTTGTTTCACTGTTAGTATCATTTAATAATTCAAAGTGAGTAAACTTCATCTCTTTTCGATATTGCTCCATACATTCTATAATGTATTTGAATATGCCGTTATGTTAAAAATAATACATGAGAATCCATTTAAATATACTAAATTACCGAAAAGAACAAGAAATAAAAGCAATGAACATTTAACCTATTATTCTAGTGATGAATTAAAACAATTTCTAGAACTTATTAAAGATGATTTAATGTATTATGCTATGTTTCGCTTTTTAGGATTTACTGGTATGCGTAGAGGGGAATTAATGGCTTTAACTTGGGAAGATATAAACTTTAAAAATAAAACAATCAGTATAGATAAAACTGTTACTATTGGACTTAACAGTAAAGAGATTATACAACCTCCTAAAACTCATTCATCTATAAGAGTTATAAGCATTGATGATCGTACTCTTTCAATATTAAAAAAATGGCGTGTAGAACAACGTAAACTTTGTTTAATGCATGGACGTAATAAATCACAATGTTTATTTACAAATTTACGAACAAATAAACGTATTCAAGTGCAACACCCCAATAAAGCAATGGATAAACTATGTAAAAAATATAACTTTAAAAAAATTAAAATTCATGGTTTTAGACATACTCATTGTTCATTATTATTTGAAGCGGGCTTATCTATTCAAGAAGTACAAGATAGACTCGGACATGGCGATATTAATACAACAATGGATGTTTATGCACATATTACCGAAAAACAACGTGAAAAAGTTGCTGAGAAGTTTGTTAATTATATTAGTTTTTAACAATAACGTATTCAATTTATAATTATTAAAAAAACAACAAGCTAGAAATCGCATAGTTATAACGTTTCTAGCTTGTTGTTACAAGTTATTTATATTCCGGCACAATGACTCTCCAGCCATGTTTATCTTCTAATTTACCACTTTGGATACCAGTGTAAGTGTCATATAATTTTTTAGTGATTTCTCCAGGTTCGTTATTATTAATCACAATTTCTCTATCTTCATATTTTAATGTACCTACTGGAGAAATGACTGCTGCAGTACCTGAACCAAACACTTCTGTTAACTCGCCTTTATCATAAGCTTCAAATAATTCATCAATAGATACTTTACGTTCTTCTACTTCATATCCTAATTCTTTTGCTAATTCGATAATTGATTTACGTGTAATACCAGGTAAAATACTACCGTTTAACGCAGGTGTTACTAATTTGCCATTTTCAACGAAGAAAATATTCATACTACCTACTTCTTCAACATATTTTTGTTCAACGCCGTCCAACCATAATACTTGATCATATCCTAAGTTATTAGCATTTGTTTGTGCTAATAAACTTGCTGCATAGTTACCTGCTACTTTAGCGAAACCTACACCACCACGAACTGCACGTACATATTCATCTTCAACATAAATTTTTGTTGATTTCAATGTATCACCACCGTAGTAAGCACCTGATGGAGATAAAATAATTAATAATTTATATTTTTTAGAAGCACGAACGCCTAAAATACCTTCTGTAGCGAATACGAATGGACGAATATATAAAGATTGACCTTCACCCTCTGGCACCCAATCACGTTCGATGTCAACAAGTTGTTTCAAACCATCTAATAATAACTCTTCATCTACTTTAGGCATTTCTAAACGTGCTAATGAATCATTGATACGTTTGAAGTTTTGATCTGGACGGAATAATACGACCTCTCCATTGTGTTTATATGCTTTTAAACCTTCAAATACAGCTTGACCATAATGTAAACTTTGAGCTGCTGGAGAAATTTCAAATGGTGCATAAGGAACGATTTTTAATTCTTGCCAACCACCTTTTTCTTCATCATAGTCTACACTTAGCATATAGTCTGTGAAATATTGTCCAAATCCAAGGTTTCCTTCTGGTTTTTCTTTAAGTGTGTCACGTTGTTCAAATCTAACTTTTTCTGACATGTTGAAGCCTCCTAATAATTTTCATGAATAAGATTTAATATAAATTATAGCAATCTCATATAGTCTATTCAATAAATTTTCTAAAAATTCAAACTAAATAAAAAATGAAACCCTTTTCTTGTTTTACACTTTAAAAGAGAGTCAAATTCCAAAGGCATCTTTTTAATTATGAACTTATGTCTTTTCTTTATTTTCTTTAATCATTCGGATCATTGTTTCTGTCATTTTAGCCAAATTATACTTTGGGTGAAAGCCCCATTCTTTTCGAGAATAACTGGTATCAATATTATCTGGCCACGTATCTGCAATCATTTGTCTTACTGGATCGACATCATAATCTAATGTAAATTCAGGAATATGTTTCTGAATTTCTTTCTTAATCATCTCTGGTTCAAAACTCATTGCGCTTAAATTATAACCATTGCGTGTTACAAGTTTCTTACTATCCGCTTCCATAAGTTGAATAATCGCATCAATAGCATCATCCATATACATCATATCTATATAAGTATGTTTAGCGATATAGCTCGTGTAGTGACCATGTCTAACCGCTTCGAAATATATTTCTACTGCGTAATCTGTAGTACCTCCGCCTGGCTCTTTGACATGTGAAATAAGCCCTGGAAATCTTACACTACGTGTATCAACACCAAATTTTTTAAAGTAATATTGGCATAATAATTCCCCAGCTACTTTATTTATACCATACATGGTTGTTGGTTGTTGAATTGTATTTTGAGGTGTGTCTTTCTTAGGTGTAGACGCACCAAATACCCCAATTGAGCTTGGCATAAAGAAATGTAAGTCATACATTCTTGCAGTTTCTAAAGCATTCATTAACCCACTCATATTTAAATCCCAAGCCTGCAAAGGTTTTTTTTCAGCTGTTGCAGAAAGTAATGCAGCCATATGCATAAGTGTATCTGTTCTAAAATTTTCTACTATAGCCTTCATTGCATCACAATTCATTACATCAAGTAATTCAAATGGAGTTCGGGACATAAAGTATCTGGATAAGTGAAAAAAGACAATTTCTATTGAAATAATATAGAAATTGTCTTTTTTA
>NZ_JBXWKZ010000055.1:0-2976 GCF_058191515.1 Staphylococcus sp. CoH_129_LAB_1
AATAAAATTACCTGAAACGCGGTATAACAACACTTCGACTGAAAAGATAATTTACATAATAGATGATTATGGGTAGTTAATTGTATATATTATTCATTTTAATTTACCTTATTGTTTCTTTTTGACTGATACCGTAAATGTCATACTTGCTAGAAATAAAATAATAATCAATATCATCCAATTCATTCATCTACCTAGCCTTTAATATTATTACTTAATATATAGACACCTTAAAAAATCATAACGATCAAGTTAAATTCTTCTGGAAAATTTTCTTTTGAGTGAATATGCTATAAAATATATGATGAATACTAAAAAACTTCGTTACGTTTTATAAGCTTACGAAGGTTTTTTAATCTATAGTTAGAAATACTTAAATAAAAAGAGCTAAAGAGCAAACAAAAATTTAGAAATCTTATATTTATCATAAATAGACTATTATACTTAAAAAGTTATTAGTAAGTATTATCAACTTATCAATAGCTTAGGCTAGTGACTAATGTAAGTATAGAGTGAGTATTAACGTATGTTTTTACATAAATTTATCAAATTTTTTATACTTATTGTAATATTAAAACTATAATTGGTAACAATGTGTGAAAGCAATTCATATAGTAATACACATATAAGAAAAGGAGAACTAAAATTAATTATATTTATATAAACTACCCATTTTTGATTTTTTTAAATAGCACGTGGTTTTCTAAATGAACATGATTATGTGTAGCCTTTTCTAAGTTTTGTAATCTATCATAAACTAACTTCCATGTCCTACAAGCATCACTAGGTAACTCAAAATTGGAAGTTAATCTTCGTATATTATTTAAAATTTCTCCTGTATTCTCATGATCAGATGTTAAATCATTAATTATATTTTCAATATCTGGCACACTTTGACCATTATCATATTGAATGATTTTAGGAAAGTCGACTGTATCTTCTTTATGCGTATGTTCTAACATATTATCTCTAAATAATTGATATGATTTTTGTACATCTAATAAATAAGGATACTTAGGACCATGCACCTTTACTAATTTCGTTATATATGGAGTAAGATTTTTAAATTCTTCTTTCATCGTTTCGTGATAAGCTGATTGAATATATTGAATAAGAGAGGGAACACTTAAATATTTAGGATTAAATTGGTTACTTGTATCAGTAAAATCAATTTGATTAAGTTGATCCAAAATTTCTTTTAAATCAAGATTTTTTTTATTTTCAACAGCTTTTTCAATACTTTCATTCCCTCCACAACAAAAATCAATTCCTACCTTTCTAAAAATATCGGCTGTTTTAGGATAATCTGTTACAACATCGGCAACGATATCTTGTTTAGTAATCATTATTATAACCTCCTTACATTTAATATAATCAATATTCTAATTTAAAAATATTATTATCATTAAATGTCATAAAATATTCATTTAATAATTAAGATATTTAAGTATTAAAGCTTCTTTTTTGATTTTAATAATACGTAATATAATAATATTAATTAAGGAGGTATTTATTATGCTTACAGAACAAGAACAAAATATTATTAAACAAACTGTGCCATTATTAAAAGAGAAAGGTACTGAGATTACTTCTATTTTTTATCCAAAAATGTTTAAAGCACATCCCGAATTATTAAATATGTTTAATCAAACGAATCAAAAAAAAGGTATGCAATCTTCAGCATTAGCCCAAGCTGTATTAGCTGCTGCAATGAATATTAATCAATTAGAAGCTATTAAGCCTGCTATTATGCCTGTTGCATATAAACATTGTGCATTACAAGTTTATCCTGAACATTATCCAATTGTGGGAGAAAACTTACTTGCTGCAATTCAAGATGTTACAGGATTAGAAAATAATGACCCAGTAATTCAAACATGGGCAAAAGCTTATGAAGATATTGCAGATGTCTTTATCAAATTAGAAAAAGAAATATACGATCATATGTTGTGGGATGGATTTAAGCCATTTAAAGTTACTCAAATTAAACAAGAAACATCAGATATTAAATCTTTTACAGTGGAATCTGATGACTACGATTTAAGTCAATTTGAACCAGGTCAGTATATTACAGTGGATGTTTCTAGTGAAAAGCTACCATATAGAGCTAAACGTCATTACTCTATTGTTGATGGAGATAATAATCACTTAGTATTCGGTGTAAAACGCGATGTAACAACTAATCATGAAGGTGAAGTATCTACAATTTTACACGATGAGATAAAAGAAAATGACATAATCCATTTATCTGCTCCTGTTGGTGGCTTTTCAATAGAAAACATAGATAAACCTCAACTATTCATCGGCTCAGGTGTAGGTATGACGCCATTAGTGTCAATGTATAAAAAAGCTTCTTCATCAAATGTAACAACTCAATTAATTCAAGTAGTCAACAATGAGAAAGAACGTCCATTTGCTGAAGAGTTAGATACTATTACTTCTAAATATGAGCAAGCACACTTGCATTTACATGTTAAAGATCAAGATGGTTATTTAGAAGCTAAAGAATTAGAAGAATTTTTAAAAAATAAACCTGAAGTTTATATTTGTGGTGGGACAAGTTTCCTACAATCAATAATAAATGCACTAAAAAGTTTGGATTATGACATGAACAGTGTTCATTTTGAAACATTTGTACCACGTCTTAGCGTACAGATTTAAAAATATAAGGAAGGTTTGAATATGAAATTGAACTCTAGATATTTAAAAGTTTTTATTTTATATATAATAAGTATGTTAATTTCTAATGCTTTTACATCACATAAATCTTTGTTTAAAACTTTCTTACAAGGAATATTAGGTTACAGTGTATTTGCACTAGGACTTAAGTATCTAACTTTTAGAAAAAAAGTTAAATAATAAAATCTTCTAAAAAAGAGTCCGGGACATAAAGTATCTAGATAAGTGAAAAAAGACAATTTCTATTGAAATAATATAGAAATTGTCTTTTTTATAATTTTTTTGATTATTTTCAGC
>NZ_JBXWKZ010000056.1:0-2726 GCF_058191515.1 Staphylococcus sp. CoH_129_LAB_1
CGACCATTCGACAAGTTTTGGGATTGTTAAGGGTTCCGAGGCTCAACGTCAATAAAGCAATTGGAATAAAGCAATTATGATTAATAACTTCTAATTTCTGGAGCTTTGTAATTTTTTATGAATTCTTCAATCTCTTCGAAAGAGTTTGAGAATAATATTTTGTCTCTGTCTGTTTGAGTTAAAAATGCATTGGACACCATTTGGTCATAGAATTGTTCGATGAGTGAATAGTAATTATTTGTATTAAAAAAGATACAAGGATTGTCGTTTTGTCCAACTCTTGCCCATGATACAACTTCAGTTATTTCTTCTAGAGTTCCAGGACCTCCTGGAAGTGCTATACATACATCACCTTTGTTTAAAATAGTTTCTTTTCTTTCGGACATACTATCCACGATTATTAGTTCATCTAATTTATCATGTGCTAATTCTCTTTGTTGTAAAAATGTAGGCATTACACCAATCGTTTTACCGTTATTATGTATTACAGTATTTGCTAATGTCCCCATCAACCCTGCATTTCCACCACCGAAAACTAGAGTGTGGTTGTTTTTAGCAATCCATTCACCTAATTGGATTGCACTATTTTCATAATCTTTTTTGTTACCTTTGCTTGCTCCACAATAGACGATAATATTCATTTGTTATTACTCCTTTTTTTATTTTTTATGTTATCAAAAAGAAGAGTGATTTTGATGTGATTTTGAAACGAGTGAAACGAGTTTCTTCTTGTCTTGATACTATAGGTAACTATTACAATCTGTATTAGTTACCCTTAAAGCATTGGTATGCCTGACTTTAAGTACAAAAAAAGTTGCTTTTTCATACCTAGTATAGTAGAGTTTATGGTGTCCAAGCCAAAACTTTACAAGAAAGGAGAAAAAGCAACTTTTTTATGACATTAGTTTGTGTAAAACTAAGTTGTTTTTAAGTTATATAACATGGATAAGTATACTGAGAAGAAACAAAGAAATCAAGTATTTCAGAAATTTATTGAGAGACATGTAAAAGAAGGACAAATGGATTTAATAAGGGAGTGTAATACATTCTTGAGTTTTGTGGCAGATAAGACATTAGAGAAACAAAAATTACATAAATCAAATTTATGTAAAAATCGATTTTGTCCAATATGTGCATGGCGTAGAGCGAGAAAAGACGCGTTAGGTTTATCGTTAATGATGCAATATATTAAACAACAAGAAGATAAGCAATTCATCTTTTTAACACTTACGACGCCAAACGTAACGAGTGAGCATTTGGAAAGTGAAATAAAGCATTATAACGAATCGTTTAGACGATTAAGCAATCGAAAACATTTCAAATCTATTGCTAAAGGTTATGTAAGAAAATTAGAGATTACTTATAACCAAAAACGTGATGATTATAACCCACATTTTCATGTATTAATTGCTGTTAATAAATCATATTTTACAGATAAACGATATTATATTAGTCAAAAAGAATGGTTGAATTTATGGCGAGATGTAACGGGAAATCCTGAAATTACACAAGTACATGTGCAAAAAGTAAAACAAAATAACAACAAAGAATTATACGAAATGGCGAAGTATTCTGGTAAAGATAGTGACTATTTAATTAATCAAAAAGTGTTCGATACATTTTATAAATCACTCAAAGGGAAACAAATTCTTGTTTATTCTGGTCTATTCAAAGAGGCGAGAAAAAAATTAAAAAACGGGGATTTAGATTATCTTAAAGAAGTAGATCCGACGGAATATATTTATCAAATTTTTTATCACTGGAACCAAAAAGAATACTTAGCGAGTGAGATTTTTGATTTGACTGAAGAAGAAAAAAGTAAAATTAATCATCAAATGATTGATGAAATTGACGAAGAAATTTGAGTATAAATTTTGATATTCTTTTTAAAACGTTAGCGAAAAAGCTAGCGTTTTTTTATTGAAAAGTACTAAAAAACGTTTGGGTACATTCTGGGTACAGACCTAATATCTTGTGGGTACATTTTGGGTACAATACTACATGTTGTGGGTACATTTTGGGTACAAGAGCAAAAAATGGTTGCACTTTAGAAATCGCTGTATCCCTTGAAATGTCTGGCTTCGCCAGACCAACCTTTTTTGAAAGGTTGCAAATTTCCCTTATGCTCTTACAAAGAATTTGGAGCCAATTCAAAATTTGGTGTTTTTTTAAAAGAAATTGCCCCTGCAGGAACTAAAAAAGTTGATGAATTTTTGAGCCATTATATGCCAATTTTTAATTTGCATGTAGATGGGCAGTGTATAAAAAATCGTCACTGGTTTTGCTCAAATTTTTGTTTGTGAAATTAAAATATATTTATTTGGCTCTCATTTGCGTTTTAAGAGCCAATATAAGTTTTTGGGTATAAAACTATATAAATAACTCTAATTTTTCAAAATACCGCCTTAAAATTAAAAATAAAGGTATTCTGATTTGTAATAAATTAAAATATAAAAAAAGAGCCACCATTTAAAATTTAGGCAGCTCTTACTCACTTTTTGGATGATAAAAGTGGAAAATTAATTCGAGAAAAAACAGAAAGGATATTTTAATTATAACACGGCATTTATGCCGAGAAAATTTATTGATGTTGAGAAGAACCCTTAACTAAACTTGGAGACGAATGTCGGCATAGCGTGAGCTATTAAGCCGACCATTCGACAAGTTTTGGGATTGTTAAGGGTTCCGAGGCTCAACGTCAATAAAGCAATTGGAATAAAGCAATT
>NZ_JBXWKZ010000057.1:0-2702 GCF_058191515.1 Staphylococcus sp. CoH_129_LAB_1
ATTCAACAAAAACTAGGCTACTTATCCCCTGTAAAATACAGAGAATTAGCAGCCTAGAACATAGTGTTTTTATTAAGCTCCCATTTTAAGGGTTCAGTGCCCTCGAATCTTGTCCTTTTTTATGGATTTAAATATTTGAATATCACATCATCTACAATGACTTCAACGTTAGTATGGTGTTGTAAAATTGAAGCAGGTAATGTTTCAGTAATTGATCCATTAATGAGCTGATAGATAGCCTCTTGTTTTCGTTCTCCAAATGCTAATAAGATAATACGTTTTGCACGCATAATAGATTGTAATC
Source organism: Staphylococcus sp. CoH_129_LAB_1 (assembly GCF_058191515.1). Lineage (NCBI taxonomy): Bacteria > Bacillati > Bacillota > Bacilli > Caryophanales > Staphylococcaceae > Staphylococcus > Staphylococcus sp. CoH_129_LAB_1. The sequence continues at coordinate 305 of NZ_JBXWKZ010000057.1, forward strand.
CCATAGAGATAGCTTGCTTTGGAACATCATCCATTGTATCAAAATGGATACTGTTTGCTTTTATAGTAGACGCTGTTAAATCGACAATACGTGTTTCGCTTTCAAATGAGGTGCCTGGTTCATTAAAGCCAATATGTCCATTTTCTCCAATGCCTAACAATTGAATGTCTGGCTGTCCGATTGCTTTTAGGCGTTGTTCATAAGAATTAGCTTCTTCCGCTAAATCGGACGCATCTCCATTAGGAATGTAAATATTATCTTCATCCCAGGAATTATGATCAAAAAGAAGCCGATGCATGTATGTGTGATAACTTTGTGGATGTGATTTTTCTAATCCTACATATTCATCTAGATTGAACGTCTTAACATGACTTAAATCTGTTTGATTAGATGTTAATAATTCAGACAATCGTGGATATATCTCTGTCATTGTATTGCCTGTTGCTAACCCTAGCGTTGCTTCTTTTTGTGTTTGTATTAACTTTAGTAATTCAACTGCTACATAATCGCTTGCGATAGATTTGTTTTTTAAATTGATTAATTCCATCATCTCAACGCCTCCATAGGTTTATGACTTCTAAGATGAAGAAACAAAAGTTACAAATTCTCTACATAAAAACTATACCCAATACACTGTTAATCAATCAATTATGCTAACATAATCTTATGTATAACTTAACGGAGAGAAATTATGAATATTATCAAAATAATTAGCATGTTTATTTTAGCAATCATCATTATGGGTGTATCGCAAACGATTGCACTAGTATTTGATGCATTTATACCATTTTATGGAATTGGGACTATTTTATCGAGTATTACTTACATTTTGCTTACATTTTTCATTGTACGATGGATGATTGTTAAAGTATTTAAGAATACTTTATCCTCATATCGAATTACAAAGCCTATACTTCATCCTCTATATCTTATTTTAGGGATTGCATTACCGTTATTAGTATATGCGATTTACTTTATTTTTATACCAGGTGATTTTAAGGTGTACCATTTCAACTCAATTAGTAAGGTGATACACGAATTGAGTTACATTATTTTTATGCAAGCGATAGCTGGAGCTATTGTCGAGGAAATGGTGTGTCGAGGTCTTTTGATGGGCTATATTGAAAAGAAAACGAACATTCGAATAGCAATCGTCGTTACTTCACTGTTCTTTGGCGTGATTCATTTATTGAATGGTGCTCTAAATGTTACAAGTTTCTTTTTATTATTAGTTAGTGGCACTTTAGTTGGTATGATGTTTGGTATAGCAACGTATCGATTTAACACCATTTGGGCGAGTATCACCTTACATTTCTTTTGGAATGTCTTTCAAGTCGTTTATATCACTTCAAAAGAAACTGACTATAATGTCTTTCAATATGTTCTACGTTTTAAAAATATGGTATTTACGGGAGGACGGTTTGGTTTTGAAACATCTATCGTCTCTATGATAGGCTATATCGTTGTGATTATTGTTCTATTAATGTGCCGTACGCCATATAAAGGTAGCAACTTATAACGCATTCAAAAGTAATCGTAATTGTTCTATACTTAAAGTAAAGATAAATAAACGCAGTTAAGGAGAAAAGTTATGAAAAAGATAGTGATAGTAACGCTTATTCTCATATTATCTATTGGCTTAGTGGGATGTAATCGATTGTCTAAAGAGGATAGTGACCGTTCGGATAAAGCGGATACACAAGAAGAACATTCAACAGAAGAAAATAAGAGTTCTGATGATCAAGATATCAGTCTGGAACCTGATACAAAGATACCGGATCATGTTTTTGAAAAAACATCTGTACGTCATACACAAATTTCTGAAAAGACAATGAAAAAAGATATTAAAACGTATATTAATATCGATAAAAAAATCAATGATACAATGAATACATATAAAATGAAATTATATTCCAATCAAAAGTTGTCGGATACAGAAGCAAACAAATTAAAACGACTTGTTCGTTTGGAAAATGAAAATGATACGAATTTTGCGCAATACATTCAAAATAATCAATTGCCAAGTAATGATTATGTCGTTTATACGGATAAAATTAGTCGTTATATTTCAACATCGAATCGTATAGAGCAAAAAAGTTTAGAAATCTCGTTAAAATCGGATGATGATACATCTATTTTTAATGATATTGAACAAGTGAATAAAGATCAAGATATTGTAAATGATCAAGAAAAACAAGATATTGCAAATTTCTTGGATGATAAAAATATTAAAACTGAAACATTTAATGAGGATTCAAATCATACTGATATAGATTAATCGAATTAATTGAAAAATGAGTGGGACGAAGAATTCAAAGTGAATTCTGTCCCACTCTTTTCCTACGATTAGTCAAGCATTTACAAATAAAATAAGCATTACTTAACTAAACCGTTCAAT
>NZ_JBXWKZ010000058.1:0-2675 GCF_058191515.1 Staphylococcus sp. CoH_129_LAB_1
CAGTCAAGCTCCCTTATGCCTTTACACTCTATGAATGATTTCCAACCATTCTGAGGGAACCTTTGAGCGCCTCCGTTACCTTTTAGGAGGCGACCGCCCCAGTCAAACTGCCCGCCTGACACTGTCTCCCACCACGATAAGTGGTGCGGGTTAGAAAGCCAACACAGCTAGGGTAGTATCCCACCAACGCCTCCACGTAAGCTAGCGCTCACGTTTCAAAGGCTCCTACCTATCCTGTACAAGCTGTGCCGAATTTCAATATCAGGCTACAGTAAAGCTCCACGGGGTCTTTCCGTCCTGTCGCGGGTAACCTGCATCTTCACAGGTACTATGATTTCACCGAGTCTCTCGTTGAGACAGTGCCCAAATCGTTACGCCTTTCGTGCGGGTCGGAACTTACCCGACAAGGAATTTCGCTACCTTAGGACCGTTATAGTTACGGCCGCCGTTTACTGGGGCTTCGATTCGTAGCTTCGCAGAAGCTAACCACTCCTCTTAACCTTCCAGCACCGGGCAGGCGTCAGCCCCTATACATCACCTTACGGTTTAGCAGAGACCTGTGTTTTTGATAAACAGTCGCTTGGGCCTATTCACTGCGGCTCTTCTGGGCTTGCACCCTAAAGAGCACCCCTTCTCCCGAAGTTACGGGGTCATTTTGCCGAGTTCCTTAACGAGAGTTCGCTCGCTCACCTTAGAATTCTCATCTTGACTACCTGTGTCGGTTTGCGGTACGGGCACCTAATTTCTATCTAGAGGCTTTTCTCGGCAGTGTGAAATCAACGACTCGAGGAAACAATTTCCTCTCCCCATCACAGCTCAATCTTAAGAGTGCCGGATTTGCCTAACACTCAATCTCACTGCTTAGACGTACAATCCAATCGTACGCATCGCCTATCCTACTGCGTCCCCCCATCGATTAAAACGATTATAGGTGGTACAGGAATATCAACCTGTTATCCATCGCCTACGCCTGTCGGCCTCAGCTTAGGACCCGACTAACCCAGAGCGGACGAGCCTTCCTCTGGAAACCTTAGTCAATCGGTGGACGGGATTCTCACCCGTCTTTCGCTACTCACACCGGCATTCTCACTTCTAAGCGCTCCACATGTCCTTGCGATCATGCTTCAACGCCCTTAGAACGCTCTCCTACCATTGTCCAAAGGACAATCCACAGCTTCGGTAATATGTTTAGCCCCGGTACATTTTCGGCGCAGTGTCACTCGACTAGTGAGCTATTACGCACTCTTTAAATGATGGCTGCTTCTAAGCCAACATCCTAGTTGTCTGGGCAACGCCACATCCTTTTCCACTTAACATATATTTTGGGACCTTAGCTGGTGGTCTGGGCTGTTTCCCTTTCGAACACGGACCTTATCACCCATGTTCTGACTCCCAAGTTAAATTAATTGGCATTCGGAGTTTGTCTGAATTCGGTAACCCGAGAGGGGCCCCTCGTCCAAACAGTGCTCTACCTCCAATAATCATCACTTGAGGCTAGCCCTAAAGCTATTTCGGAGAGAACCAGCTATCTCCAAGTTCGATTGGAATTTCTCCGCTACCCACAGTTCATCCGCTCACTTTTCAACGTAAGTCGGTTCGGTCCTCCATTCAGTGTTACCTGAACTTCAACCTGACCATGGGTAGATCACCTGGTTTCGGGTCTACGACCAAATACTATACGCCCTATTCAGACTCGCTTTCGCTACGGCTCCACATTTTCTGCTTAACCTTGCATCAGATCGTAACTCGCCGGTTCATTCTACAAAAGGCACGCCATCACCCATTAACGGGCTCTGACTACTTGTAAGCACACGGTTTCAAGTTCTCTTTCACTCCCCTTCCGGGGTACTTTTCACCTTTCCCTCACGGTACTGGTTCACTATCGGTCACTAGAGAGTATTTAGCCTTAGGAGATGGTCCTCCTAGATTCCGACGGAATTTCACGTGCTCCGTCGTACTCAGGATCCACTCAAGAGAGAATATATTTTCAACTACAGGATTATTACCTTCTTTGATTCAACTTTCCAGATGATTCGTTTAATATATTCTTTTGTAACTCCGTATAGAGTGTCCTACAACCCCAATAAGCAAGCTTATTGGTTTGGGCTCTTCCCGTTTCGCTCGCCGCTACTCAGGGAATCGAATTTTCTTTCTCTTCCTCCGGGTACTAAGATGTTTCAGTTCTCCGGGTCTGCCTTCTGACAAGCTATGAATTCACTTGTCGATAACACAACATAACTTGTGCTGGGTTCCCCCATTCGGAAATCTCTGGATCAACGCTTACTTACAGCTACCCAAAGCATATCGTCGTTAGTAACGTCCTTCATCGGCTTCTAGTGCCAAGGCATCCACCGTGCGCCCTTAATAACTTAATCTAATATAGTTATTAATCTGTGAGTGTTCTTTCGAACACTAGCGATTATTTTTATGAATTCAAGCTTATTTAAAACTCTATTCACTCGGTTTTGCTTGGTAAAATCTATTTACTTACTTATCTAGTTTTCAATGTACAATGTCATTAATCAATAATCACATTTCATCATTATAACAAAACATAATAATAAATGCAATATTCAATTAATCATGAATGTTTAAAACAAACATTCAAAACTGAATACAATATGTCACGTTATTCCATATCATCTCTACGAGATGTTCCGAATATATCCTTAGAA
>NZ_JBXWKZ010000059.1:0-2241 GCF_058191515.1 Staphylococcus sp. CoH_129_LAB_1
CGACCATTCGACAAGTTTTGGGATTGTTAAGGGTTCCGAGGCTCAACGTCAATAAAGCAATTGGAATAAAGCAATTAATGCGATGTTCCGAAAATGTTTAACGAAACTACGCCGACTATGATTAAAACTATAGATACTATAGTTATTAGATTTATTTGTTCTTTGAAAATAATTATTGAGACTACGGTTGTTAAGACTAAACCTAGTCCCGCCCAAGTTGCATAAGTTATATTTAGTGGTAGGTGTTGCATTGTTTTACTTAAAAAATAGAAACAAATTCCAAATGAAATTATTGTTCCTAAGGATGGTATAAATTTTGAAAAGCCTTCTGAAGATTTAAGAAATGCACTTCCAATAACTTCAGTACTTATGGCTATTATTAAATAAATATAAGGCATTTTTAGCTCCTTTTAATTTTCGTATTTTATTCTAAGTATTTTTTAATTGTAAAGTATTTTTTAATTGTAGTCTTGTATTTTGAGTGTCATTCGCGTGGTATTTTTGTGGATTGATGGTTTTTGAAAGGTTTTTGAAACGAGTTGAAAACGAGTTTCTTCTTGTCTTGATACTATATAGAAATAACTCAAAGAATTAAAATGTTTTAAAAACGTTGGTATGACAACATTTGTGTTGTTTTTTTAGCGTGAAAGAAAAAATTGACATAAAAAAACCCCAGTTATATGATTAAGGTGTCGAATCTAAATCAAAACTGGAGGTCTTTTTATATGCAATATAATACTACAAAATATATAGACGAAAATCAAGATAATGAAACATTGAAAGATATGACTAAAAGTGGGACACAACGCCCATGGAGAGAAAAGAAAATCGACAATGTAAGTTATGCAGATATACTAGAAATTTTAAAAATTAAAAAGGCTTTTAACGTGAAGCAATGTGGTAACGTCTTAGAATTTAAGCCGACTGATGAAGGGTATTTAAAACTTTATAAAACATGGTTTTGTAAGTCTAAATTATGTCCGGTTTGTAATTGGAGGCGTTCAATGAAAAATAGTTATCAAGCTCAAAAAGTCATTGAAGCAGTGGTTAAAGAAAAGCCAAAAGCACGTTGGTTATTCTTAACACTTTCAACAAAAAATGCGATAGATGGTGAGCATTTAGAACAGAGTTTAAAATATATGTCGAAAGCTTTTAACAAGTTAAAAATGTATGCAAAAGTTAAAAAGAATTTAATCGGTTTTATGCGTTCAACTGAAGTTACAGTTAACAAAAATGACGGAAGTTATAATCAACATATGCACGTTTTATTGTGTGTTGAAAATGCTTATTTCAGAAAAAAAGAGAATTATATAACGCAAGAAGAGTGGATCAATTTATGGCAAAAAGCTCTTCAAGTTGATTACAAACCAGTCGCAAATATCAAAGCAATTAAGCCGAATAAAAAAGGCGATAAAGATATACAAGCTGCAATTAAAGAGACATCAAAATACTCGGTTAAGTCGTCCGATTATTTAACAGGAAACCATGAAAAAGACGCAGAAATTGTTCAAGATTTAGAACAAGGTTTATACAGAAAACGTATGTTAAGTTACGGTGGTTTACTTAAACAAAAACATAAACTTTTAAATTTAGACGATGCCGAAGAAGGTAATTTAATTCAAACGAGCGATGAAGAAAAAACGACTGAAGAAGAACAAAAAGCCCATTCAATTACGGCCATTTGGAATTTTGAAAAACAAAATTATTTCTTAAAAAATTTGTAACGTTAGCTTATCAAAGCTAGCGTTTTTTTATGCTTTTTTGCCCCTGCAGGAACTATAGCGTTCAACCGGCATGGTTGCCCATTTTTTATGCTAATTTTTAAATTTGCATGTAAATGGGCAGTGTCTAAAAAATTCGACACTGGTTTTGCTCAAATTTTTGTTTGTGAAAAGCAATTATTTTTATTTGGCTCTCATTTGCGTTTTAAGAGCCGATTTAGGTTTTTAGGTATAAAACTATATAAATAACCCTTAATTCTTTAAAATGACCCCTTAAAATTAAAAATAAAGGTATTCTGATTTTGAATAAATGTTTGAACAAAAAATAAAGAGCTACCCTTAAAAATTTTGGTAGCTCTTATATGCACTGTTTTAATATTTAGGTGTTATCAGTGAAAAATAGATCAAGAAAGGAATTTTAATTATAACACAGCATTTATGCCGAGAAAATTTATTGATGTTGAGAAGAACCCTTAACTAAACTTGGAGACGAATGTCGGCATAGCGTGAGCTATTAAGC
>NZ_JBXWKZ010000061.1:0-876 GCF_058191515.1 Staphylococcus sp. CoH_129_LAB_1
AGCGAAGTGGCTAAACGCGGCGGACTGTAAATCCGCTCCTTCGGGTTCGGCAGTTCGAATCTGCCCCCCTCCACCATTGATAAATAGGGACATAGTTCAACGGTAGAATAGAGGTCTCCAAAACCTTTGATGTGGGTTCGATTCCTACTGTCCCTGCCATGGCGGTTGTGGCGAAGTGGTTAACGCATCGGATTGTGGTTCCGACACTCGTGGGTTCGATTCCCATCAACCGCCCTTTATTATTAATGGGCTATAGCCAAGCGGTAAGGCAACGGACTTTGACTCCGTCATGCGCTGGTTCGAATCCAGCTAGCCCAGTTTTTATTGGCGGCATAGCCAAGTGGTAAGGCAGAGGTCTGCAAAACCTTTATCACCGGTTCAAATCCGGTTGCCGCCTCCATGTGCTATGCGGGAGTAGTTCAATTTTAGAACACATTCCTTCCCGGAATGAGATATAGGTGCAAGTCCTATCTTCCGCTCCATAATTTATTATTATGCGGGAGTAGTTCAACTCTTAGAATATGTTCCTTCCCGGAATAAGATATAGGTGTAAGTCCTATCTTCCGCTCCATAATTTAATATCATGCGGGAGTAGTTCAACTCTTAGAATATGTTCCTTCCCGGAACAAGATATAGGTGTAAGGCCTATCTTCCGCTCCATAATTGCTTCCAATAGGAAGTTTTTTATTTATTTATTTTAAGCCGGCGTGGCGGAATTGGCAGACGCGCGGGACTCAAAATCCCGTTCCTTTATTGGAGTGTCGGTTCGACCCCGACCGCCGGTATTAAAGATTAGTATAAGAGGCTGGGACATAATTTCTAAAAAAATAGCCAGTAAATGAGTTTTTTATAAATTCATTTACTGGCTTCTTTATT
>NZ_JBXWKZ010000062.1:0-821 GCF_058191515.1 Staphylococcus sp. CoH_129_LAB_1
TCGCTATCGCTATCTGAGTCTGAATCGCTGTCGCTGTCTGAGTCAGAGTCGCTGTCGCTGTCTGAGTCAGAGTCGCTATCGCTATCTGAATCAGAATCTGAATCGCTATCGCTGTCAGAGTCTGAATCGCTATCTGAATCTGAGTCGCTGTCTGAGTCTGAGTCGCTATCTGAGTCTGAATCTGAGTCGCTGTCTGAATCAGAGTCTGAGTCGCTATCGCTATCTGAGTCAGAGTCTGAATCACTGTCGCTATCTGAATCAGAATCTGAATCGCTGTCGCTGTCAGAATCTGAATCTGAGTCGCTGTCGCTATCTGAATCAGAATCTGAATCGCTGTCTGAATCTGAGTCGCTATCACTGTCAGAGTCAGAGTCTGAATCGCTATCTGAATCTGAGTCTGAATCACTATCTGAGTCAGAGTCTGAATCACTGTCTGAATCTGAGTCGCTATCTGAATCAGAATCTGAATCGCTGTCGCTGTCTGAATCTGAGTCGCTATCGCTATCTGAGTCTGAATCGCTGTCGCTGTCTGAGTCAGAGTCGCTGTCGCTGTCTGAGTCAGAGTCGCTATCGCTATCTGAATCAGAGTCTGAATCACTGTCGCTATCTGAGTCTGAATCGCTGTCTGAGTCTGAGTCGCTATCGCTATCTGAATCAGAATCTGAATCGCTATCGCTGTCAGAGTCTGAATCGCTGTCTGAGTCTGAGTCGCTATCGCTATCTGAGTCTGAGTCGCTATCGCTATCTGAGTCAGAGTCTGAATCACTGTCGCTATCTGAATCAGAATCTGAATCGCTATCGCTATCTGAGTCTGAATCGCT
>NZ_JBXWKZ010000063.1:0-716 GCF_058191515.1 Staphylococcus sp. CoH_129_LAB_1
CTTCTTCAGAACTTGGTTCCTCTGATTTTGTCGCTTCTTCAGAACTTGGTTCCTCTGATTTTGTCGCTTCTTCAGAACTTGGTTCCTCTGATTTTGTCGCTTCTTCAGAACTTGGTTCCTCTGATTTTGTCGCTTCTTCAGAACTTGGTTCCTCTGATTTTGTCGCTTCTTCAGAACTTGGTTCCTCTAATTTTGTCGCTTCTTCAGAACTTGGTTCCTCTAATTTTGTCGCTTCTTCAGAACTTGGTTCCTCTGATTTTGTCGCTTCTTCAGAACTTGGTTCCTCTAATTTTGTCGCTTCTTCAGAACTTGGTTCCTCTAATTTTGTCGCTTCTTCAGAACTTGGTTCCTCTGATTTTGTCGCTTCTTCAGAACTTGGTTCCTCTAATTTTGTCGTTTTTTCTTCTGTTGATGGTTGTTCCGTTGTATCAGTAGTTGAAGATGTATTATCTTGATTTGTTACTGTTTGATCTGATTCGGCAGCTTTTGCTTCTTCTTGCCCTGCCCCAAAGATTAATGTTGCACCTACTAAAATAGATGCCGCTCCTACTGTAAATTTTCTAATTGAGTATTTGTTTTGAACATTAGGTAAGAAATCTAATCTTCTATTTGGTTTCTTTTTCAAATAACTCACACCCCTATTCCTACGATTAGTCAAGCATTTACAAATAAAATAAGCATTACTTAACTAAACCGTTCAATTTTAATTTTTTGAA
>NZ_JBXWKZ010000064.1:0-649 GCF_058191515.1 Staphylococcus sp. CoH_129_LAB_1
AAAGCGAGCCAACAATACGTAGTATTGTAAATAAAGAAGCCAGTAAATGAATTTATAATAAACTCATTTACTGGCTATTTTGTTAGGAATTATGTCCCAGCCTCTTTTTAGGAAAGAAAATTAATGAAAAAACTTTACTTATCATTTATTGGTTCGGTGTGCTCATATCATAATATAAGCTATTATGCCTAGAAAATTTATTGATGTTGAACAAAACTATTAACTAAAATTACAATAAATGACGAGTATCAGAAGTTTGAGTCATAGTAAAAGGTGTATCAAGGGTTTATAAACCCTTGATACACCTTTTACATTCATTTTTAATTACCGAATAATCGTCTCCAAAAACTTTTTTTAGAATGAATTTCGTTTATCATATCTTCTTTTTGATCATCTAATTTATCGTCTTTTGTCAATTCACTATTTTGTTGCTTATACTCATTTTTATCTTTACTCGCATCACTAAACTGAGAAACTATTTTTGGTTCTGTTGCAAAGTTGAATTTATAGTATAATTTTAACAAAAAGGAGTCTTCTGTATGAACTATTTCAGATATAAGCAATTTAACAAAGATGTTATCACTGTAGCCGTTGGCTACTATCTAAGATATGCATTGAGTTATCGTGATATATCTGAAATATTAAGGGA
>NZ_JBXWKZ010000065.1:0-621 GCF_058191515.1 Staphylococcus sp. CoH_129_LAB_1
AATGGTGGAGACTAGCGGGATCGAACCGCTGACCTCCTGCGTGCAAAGCAGGCGCTCTCCCAGCTGAGCTAAGCCCCCATATTTTTAAGAAGTCGGGAAGACAGGATTCGAACCTGCGACCCCTTGGTCCCAAACCAAGTGCTCTACCAAGCTGAGCTACTTCCCGTATATTAAGATAGAAATTTTAAATGGCGCGCCCGATAGGAGTCGAACCCATAACCTCTTGATCCGTAGTCAAACGCTCTATCCAGTTGAGCTACGGGCGCTATATTTAAGATGGTGCCGAGGACCGGAATCGAACCGGTACGGTGATCTCTCACCGCAGGATTTTAAGTCCTGTGCGTCTGCCAGTTCCGCCACCCCGGCAAAAATAATGGAGCGGAAGACGGGATTCGAACCCGCGACCCCCACCTTGGCAAGGTGGTGTTCTACCACTGAACTACTTCCGCATATTTAAATAAATCGTATGAGCCATAGAGGATTCGAACCTCTGACCCTCTGATTAAAAGTCAGATGCTCTACCAACTGAGCTAATGGCTCAAAGATGGTGCCGGCCAGAGGACTTGAACCCCCAACCTACTGATTACAAGTCAGTTGCTCTACCAATTGAGCTAGGCCGGC
>NZ_JBXWKZ010000066.1:0-588 GCF_058191515.1 Staphylococcus sp. CoH_129_LAB_1
AGTTAAAAGATTCTATAGAACAGTTATCTCAATTAGATAAAGAAATGATTAATTTAGCACAAGAACTAAAGTGTTACGAAATTATACAATCTATTCCTGGTATTGGAGAATTAACAGCAGCTATGTTAATCGGAGAATTAGGAGATATTACTTACTTTAAAACAAATAAACAATTAAATGCTTATGTAGGTATTGATATCAAACGATATCAATCTGGTAACACTCATTATAAGGATACAATTAATAAGCGGGGAAATAAAAAAGCTAGACAATTATTATTTTGGATAGTGATGAATATTATCCGAGGCCAGCGTAACTACGATAATCATGTCGTCGATTATTATTACAAACTAAGAAAGCAGCCAAATGAGAAATCTCATAAGACTGCCGTCATCGCTTGTATAAATCGACTATTAAAAACGATTCATTATCTGATAATGAATCAAAAATTGTACGATTATCAAATGTCCCCACATTAGCCAAACGTACAATCAAATACAGTTTAACACCTTATTCAAAAAATTAAAATTGAACGGTTTAGTTAAGTAATGCTTATTTTATTTGTAAATGCTTGACTAATCGTAGGAA
>NZ_JBXWKZ010000067.1:0-464 GCF_058191515.1 Staphylococcus sp. CoH_129_LAB_1
CTTTTTGTGTTACAGTATCATTTTTATAGGTTTTGTTTTTCCATCGGTAATATGTTGATTTAGGTATGTTTAATACTACTTCTAGTATCAATTTGATTGTTTTAATTGCTATGACTACTGTTGGTACCACCTCTTCTCCAATACCTTGTACTTTTTTTAAATATCCAATTCTATATCTTTTCTCTTATTTTCTAATTTTAATTGTTCTACTTCTAACAGCTCTTCTAATGCTTTACCGTAGATATATTGTTTACCAACGTGTTGTGAAAATCTGTAATTTTCCCCATTTCGATACCATCGCTACCAAGTTTTCACTTGTGTTCTATTTCTAATATTTAATTCTTTCATTTCAACTGCTTTATACTTTGTTTCTACTGAATAAGAAATTCTTTTCATAGAAAAAACACCTCCGCATGATTCATTTTAATATGAATTCAACGAAAGTGTTTTTATATCATTCCCAC
>NZ_JBXWKZ010000068.1:0-452 GCF_058191515.1 Staphylococcus sp. CoH_129_LAB_1
CAGGGGATTAGCCTGCCGTCGAGTCCTAAGGCGCTGCGCAAGCTCGCGGCTCACCTCGAATTGCTGGCTACTCGAATCGAGGCCGGTGAGCAAGAGTTCGAGGCAGTTGCTGATGGGCCTAAAAAGGAGAAGAAGTGATGGATCATAATCTTGATCTTGAAACGTTGAATCGCGTGCGCGTCAATCTTCTGGCTGTGATTGAAAACGCACCAGACGAGTACATGAATGGACTGCGCATTGCACTCGGTCTGGTGGTGCGCATGCACGTATTCGAAAAGGCACGGGGCGAGCTTCAAGCAGCGCTAGCCGAATTCGATGGCGCGATCAACACCGAGGAAGTACGCGCCGAGATTGCGCAGCGCGCAGTTGACATCACAGGAGCGGCATCTGCGTTCCACTCGGCAATGGATGAGGCAGAAACAGAAGCCCGATCCAAGACGCAAGAACTAGAA
>NZ_JBXWKZ010000069.1:0-443 GCF_058191515.1 Staphylococcus sp. CoH_129_LAB_1
AGGTAAATACTTAGGATTCTAATTTATTATACTTAAAAATTAAAATAAGAATGGAGAAATTAAAATGACTAAATTAGTAGAAGCAATCAAAAATACAGTAGACGCAGCACAAAACCAAGACTGGACAAAATTAGGTACAAGTATCGTTGATATCGTAACAAGTGGTGTAGGTATCTTAGGAAAAGTATTCGGTTTTTAATTTAAACAACAATCACAGTAATAATAATTAAATAAAAATAAAGGAGTTATTAAAATGGAAAAATTATTCGACGCAATCAAAAATACAGTAGACGCTGGAATTAATCAAGACTGGACAAAATTAGGTACAAGCATTGTTGATATCGTAGCAAGCGGTGTAAGTATCGCAGGTAAATACTTAGGATTCTAATTTATTATACTTAAAAATTAAAATAAGAATGGAGAAATTAAAATGACTAAATTAG
>NZ_JBXWKZ010000070.1:0-422 GCF_058191515.1 Staphylococcus sp. CoH_129_LAB_1
GGCTGAAGGGATCGGTCTTGAAAACCGACAGGGCCTTAACGGGCCGCGGGGGTTCGAATCCCTCTTCCTCCGCCATTTTTATTATCGCGGGATGGAGCAGTTCGGTAGCTCGTCGGGCTCATAACCCGAAGGTCGGTGGTTCAAATCCGCCTCCCGCAATTCGTTTAGGTCTCGTAGTGTAGCGGTTAACACGCCTGCCTGTCACGCAGGAGATCGCGGGTTCGATTCCCGTCGAGACCGCCATTTATTAATTTGATATTATATATGGTTCAGTAGCTCAGTTGGTAGAGCAATGGATTGAAGCTCCATGTGTCGGCAGTTCGACTCTGTCCTGAACCATCCTTTGCCGGCCTAGCTCAATTGGTAGAGCAACTGACTTGTAATCAGTAGGTTGGGGGTTCAAGTCCTCTGGCCGGCACCAT
>NZ_JBXWKZ010000071.1:0-398 GCF_058191515.1 Staphylococcus sp. CoH_129_LAB_1
AAACGAGTTAATGCTTCTTCTACTTTTGCTTTCTCATCTCTGATTTCTTCAGCTGTCGCATCACCGTTGTCAATCACTCTTTGGGCTTCTGAACTAATTCGTTCTGCTTCTGTTTTCTTCGCTCTATAGTTATCAGCTGTTGCTGGTGTCATTCCTAGTGTTGGATCTTCTTCACCAGTTGCTGCATCTAATTTTGCTTTTGCTTTCACTAATTCACTGTTATTTTCTTTGTCATGAAGTAAACTAATGGCATTGTCTAACTTAGGTTGTACTGCATCTATTTTTACGATAGCCGCTGTCACTTGAGCTGGTGTCGCATTATCATCATGAATCACTCTATCTGCTTCTGTTTTCGCTGCTTCAAGTTCATCATGAATTTTAGCCATTTCATTATTATA
>NZ_JBXWKZ010000072.1:0-344 GCF_058191515.1 Staphylococcus sp. CoH_129_LAB_1
TTTGTTCATCTTTTTGACCGAAGAAGTCACCAGGAGTAGCAGGTTTAGTAGTATCTACATAGCCAGCACCACTTTTAGCTTCATTGTCTTGTTCATCTTTTTGACCGAAGAAGTCACCAGGAGTAGCAGGTTTAGTAGTATCTACGTAGTCTTCACCTTCTTTAACTACATCAGCTTTAGGGAAGAAGTCCTCAGAAGTAGCTTCTTTAGAAGTATCTACATAGTTTTCACCTTCTTCAACTACATCAGCTTTAGGGAAGAAATCCTCAGAAGTAGCAGGTTGATCAGTGTTAGCATTAGTAGCACCTTCTTCAACTACATCAGCTTTAGGGAAGAAATCCCCA
>NZ_JBXWKZ010000073.1:0-286 GCF_058191515.1 Staphylococcus sp. CoH_129_LAB_1
AGTCATGTTTTAATCTTTATACATAAGGCACCTCGTTAATTTAGTTTAGTGATATTTATTAAATTATACGAAAGTGTTTTATTTTTTTAAGGATTTCAATGTAAAATTATATATAAACATAAAATATTTTGGCGAGATTTTGAGAAAATAGGACAAGCTGATGACTACAGGCTGAAGCTATCCCCTAAGAAAGCAAGCCAACAATGCGCAGTATTGTAAATAAAGAAGCCAGTAAATGAATTTATAATACACTCATTTACTGGCTATTTTGCTAGGAATTATGTCC
>NZ_JBXWKZ010000074.1:0-279 GCF_058191515.1 Staphylococcus sp. CoH_129_LAB_1
ACTCGCCGGCGACCGCCGGCCCGCCGGTATTGCCGCGGCGGTTGCGGCGCTTCTCGGCCCATACGCGGAACCGGTCCATGTACAGGTAGACGACCGGCGTCGTATAGAGCGTCAGCACCTGCGACATGACCAGGCCGCCGGCGATCGCGATCCCGAGCGGCGCGCGCAATTCGGCGCCGTCGCCGTTGCCGAACGCGAGCGGCAACGCGCCGAGCAGCGCGGCCATCGTCGTCATCATGATCGGGCGAAAGCGCAGCAGGCACGCTTCGTGGATCGCGT
>NZ_JBXWKZ010000075.1:0-278 GCF_058191515.1 Staphylococcus sp. CoH_129_LAB_1
CTGGAACACGCTGGCTTATCGGTTGAGGAGCTGGTTGACGCCTCACGCCAAGCGGTGGAGAAGCTGCCGAGGGTAACCGGATCCGCTCGTCCCGGCCCGAACCAGGTAGCGTTGAGCAGGGAGCTCTCGGCCACTCTGGATCGCGCGGAACGTGAAGCCAAGCGGTTGAAGGACTCGTATGTCTCGGTCGAGCACCTAGTTCTAGCTTTGGCCGATGACCCCACCGGCCGCGGCGTCGGCCGACTCCTCGGCGATCACGGGGTCACGCGAGAGTCCTT
>NZ_JBXWKZ010000076.1:0-274 GCF_058191515.1 Staphylococcus sp. CoH_129_LAB_1
CCCGGAAGGAGAGCCGCTTCGGCGTCCGCGACTGGTTCGCCTTCACGCTGTCGTTCAAGGCCGTGCTGCTGGAGGGGCTGGAGGTCGTCTTCATCGTGCTCACCTTCGGCGCGAACCAGAACCAGATCGGGCTGGCCTCCCTCGCCGCCGTCGCCGCGATCGTCGTGGTCGTCCTGATCGGCGCCGCGGTGCGTGCCCCGCTGTCGCGCGTGCCGGAGAACACCCTGAAGTTCGTCGTCGGCGTGATGCTGACCTCGTTCGGCCTGTTCTGGGG
>NZ_JBXWKZ010000077.1:0-273 GCF_058191515.1 Staphylococcus sp. CoH_129_LAB_1
GCGGTGGGGCCGCGGCGTGGACCTGGAGCGGTATCACCCCAACAATCGCCGGACGCCGGAGGCCGCCGCGCTGCGGGAGCGGCTCTCGCCGGACGGCGAGGTGGTCGTCGGCTACGTCGGCCGGATCGCGCCGGAGAAGCAGGTGGAGCGGCTGCGCGTGCTCCGCGGAGTGCCGGGCGTCTCGGTCGCGATCGTCGGCGACGGTCCCGCCAGGGAGGCCGTCGAGCGCCAGCTGCACGGCGTCCCCACCACCTGGCTCGGCCGGCTCGGGGG
>NZ_JBXWKZ010000078.1:0-269 GCF_058191515.1 Staphylococcus sp. CoH_129_LAB_1
ACTGACGCTGAGTCACTTGCGCTTACTGACGCTGAGTCACTTGCGCTTACTGACGCTGAGTCACTTGCGCTTACTGATGCTGAGTCACTTGCGCTTACTGACGCTGAATCAGACGCGCTTACTGACGCTGAGTCACTTGCACTTGTTGATGCTGAGTCACTTGCACTTACTGATGCTGAATCAGACGTGCTTGTTGACGCGCTTTGTGAATTAGCTGTGCTCGTTGACGCACTTTGTGAATTAGCTGTGCTTGTTGACGCGCTTTGTGA
>NZ_JBXWKZ010000079.1:0-269 GCF_058191515.1 Staphylococcus sp. CoH_129_LAB_1
CTTCGGCGCCTCGCCGCACACCTCACCGACGACCACCGACCGGCAGCAGCATCCGCGATCTCCGACCTCGACCGGGCCGTCACCGTACTGAACCGCACCGCGGACCGCCGCGCCGCCACGCACCTCGAGGCGTCCGGCGACTCATTCATCGCCGTGAAGCACAGCGACGCCTCGCCGATCCAGGCGGCGCTGGCCGAGGTCGCGAGCCAGGGCACCGCCCTGCTCATCGAAGACGGGGCGAAGCTGCGCGCCTGCCACGCACCGGGCTG
>NZ_JBXWKZ010000080.1:0-266 GCF_058191515.1 Staphylococcus sp. CoH_129_LAB_1
CAATCTCGCGTGAAGTACGACGCGTTGAACCGGGTGACTGCGATCGAGGATGACGCGTACAAGGTGTACTACGAGTACGACGCGGTGGGCAATCGCCGCCGGATGCTCGCGAAGTACACCGACATGGTCGGCTATCAAGACCGGGAGCAGGAGTACTGGTACGAATACGATGCGCTGAACCGATTCACAGTGTCGATGGGCAGCCTGTCGGGTGCGCGTGCAACGGATCCGAACGATACGAGCGTTTCGATCGCGAAGGGAACGCT
>NZ_JBXWKZ010000081.1:0-261 GCF_058191515.1 Staphylococcus sp. CoH_129_LAB_1
GCCCGACCAGGAGCACGTTCAGCACGGTCCCGAGACCCGGCCGCTGCCGCAGCGGGATCCAGAACGCCAGCACGACGAGCCCGACCAGGTTGGTCACCAGCCCGAACGGGATGCCGGTCTTGTACGACACGCCCTGCGCCAGGACGTCCCACGGCGAGACGCCGATCCCCGCGCGGACCATCAGCGCGATCGCGATGCCGTACAGGAACAGTCCGACGAGGAGCTGGCCGATGCGGCGGACGAGGAGGAAGCGGGACATGC
>NZ_JBXWKZ010000082.1:0-258 GCF_058191515.1 Staphylococcus sp. CoH_129_LAB_1
CTACAGCGTACGCCGCTAACCCAGAAAAGGCAGCACGTGACTGGGGCGCGAATCCTCCTGCTGTTCACTCGCGATTTATCCATCCCGATACTATTGCACAGGGTACATTCGTCAACGGGCCAAATGCGCACAACTTCATCTACCAGTTCGATAAGCCGGGTGAAGTCTACGGTCGTATCAAAACCGTGCGTCGTTTCAAGTGGCCAAGCATAATCGCGATCGACGCCGGGTCCTCGAACAACTCGTTCTGTATTGCAT
>NZ_JBXWKZ010000083.1:0-257 GCF_058191515.1 Staphylococcus sp. CoH_129_LAB_1
GCTACGCCGTGGTCGCGGCCGGCGTCGTCCGCGGCGCGGACGGCCTGCCGACCTCCATCACGGCGCCCATCGAGCTGACGGTCGGCGACGGCAGCCCGACCCCGATCGCCTGGACGGGCGAGCTCACGGTGGTCGTGCTCAGCGCCACCAGCGGCGACGCCACCGGGATCAGCGAGCAGACCATCGGCGGAACGACATCGAGCGCAGCCGGCCCGGCGGGCGGCCGGACGATCGTCGGCGCCGGCGGCCTGTCGCGC
>NZ_JBXWKZ010000084.1:0-255 GCF_058191515.1 Staphylococcus sp. CoH_129_LAB_1
GTGCTGATCTTCCGGCAGTACTTCCTGCAGCTGCCGCGTGAGCTGTTCGACGCGGCGCGGATCGACGGCGCCGGGGAGTTCACGCTGCTCTGGCGCGTGGCGCTGCCGCTGGTGCGCCCCGCGCTGGTCACGGTGCTGCTGCTGACCTTCATCGGCCCGTGGAACGAGTTCCTCTGGCCGTTCCTGATCACGAAGGAGGCGAGCCTGCAGCCGCTGGCCGTCTCGCTGGCGAACTACATCAGCACGGTCGCGGCC
>NZ_JBXWKZ010000085.1:0-252 GCF_058191515.1 Staphylococcus sp. CoH_129_LAB_1
GCTTATTTAAAACTCTATTCACTCGGTTTTGCTTGGTAAAATCTATTTACTTACTTATCTAGTTTTCAATGTACAAATTTAATGGTGGGCCTGAGTGGACTCGAACCACCGACCTCACGCTTATCAGGCGTGCGCTCTAACCAGCTGAGCTACAGGCCCATTAAATATTTGAATATTTAAAATAAACATTCAAAACTGAATACAATATGTCACGTTATTCCATATCATCTCTACGAGATGTTCCGAATATAT
>NZ_JBXWKZ010000086.1:0-251 GCF_058191515.1 Staphylococcus sp. CoH_129_LAB_1
CATCAATGCTTCGTGGAACGGACGGTGGCCCGAGATAAGGGTGCGGCGGCCGTCAAGCCAGTACAAGGTGTACAGGTCAGGATACTCTTCGGCAGGAGGCTCCGCGATCTGCATGATGGTGGTCGCAATCAGTCCATTGTAGTCAATGAAGGCTTCGGCCATCTCGTAGGTCTCGAAGACTTGCGCGCAACTCGGGATGAGCGAGTAGACGATACCGCTTTGGGTGCCTCCCAGAGTACCCTCGTTTATAT
>NZ_JBXWKZ010000087.1:0-250 GCF_058191515.1 Staphylococcus sp. CoH_129_LAB_1
TGCATCAATGGCACGATATAAATAGCTCCATTTTCCTTTTATTTTGATGTACGTCTCATCAATACGCCATTTGTAATAAGCTTTTTGATGCTTTTTCTTCCAAATTTGATATAAAAGTGGGGCATATTCTTGAACCCAACGGTAGACCGTTGAATGATGAACGTTTACACCACGTTCCCTTAATATTTCAGATATATCACGATAACTCAATGCATATCTTAGATAGTAGCCAACGGCTACAGTGATAACA
>NZ_JBXWKZ010000088.1:0-246 GCF_058191515.1 Staphylococcus sp. CoH_129_LAB_1
GTCTTCAGGTTGGTCAGGTCGGACTTGACCGCGTTGTCCTTCGCGCTGCTCTGGACGCCGAGGTAGACGGGGATGGCGATGGCGGCGAGGACGCCGATGATGATGACCATCACGAGGAGCTCGATCAGGGTGAACCCCTTCTCGCCCTCCTCCAGGAGGCCCTTGCGGCGAGCGTTCAGCTTGCCCATGAGACGGAAGTACATTGCAGTGTCCATTCGGTCGGGTGATGAATGGACACTGCAATGT
>NZ_JBXWKZ010000089.1:0-245 GCF_058191515.1 Staphylococcus sp. CoH_129_LAB_1
GTTGACGTTAGTAACGAGCTGAAGGTTCGTGCCGCCTGATGACGAGTTGCTGATATTTAGTAGTGGATACCATGACCCCGGAACACCAGCCGTGCCCAACGCGAGCAATGTGCCAGAACCCGGGTTCATAGTGTTCACGTTCAACCAGAAGTTAATTGCGAAAGCACCTTTGCCTGCGGTCGTCGTGTTACCTCGTATGATCTGCATCGTGCTCGGAAACTGATACTCAAACCCAGAGGTGAGCG
>NZ_JBXWKZ010000090.1:0-244 GCF_058191515.1 Staphylococcus sp. CoH_129_LAB_1
TGGGATTATGACGAAATTAACGATGAATATATTTGTCCAAACAATAAGCGATTGGGTTTTAAAAGATATGCCTATCGCCATGATAAATATGGGTTTAAGAGAGACTTCAAATTATATGAATGTGATGATTGTTCAGAATGTCCTCTGAGACACCAGTGCATGAAATACAATTCAAAAACGAATAAAAAAATAATGAAAAATTATAATTGGGAATATTTTAAAGCCCAAATTAATAAAAAGCTTT
>NZ_JBXWKZ010000091.1:0-237 GCF_058191515.1 Staphylococcus sp. CoH_129_LAB_1
GCGCTATGCTTGCCGAACCCTGTCGCGCGCGTCGACGCCGACACGCGGCGGGCAATCTGTAACGTCAGAACATAACGGTCGAGTTCTCCACAATTTCTGTGGAAAACCTTGTGGAAAGTCGGCCGGACGGCCCCGTGGGACGGCTCGCGGGCTGGCTTGCCTATAAACAGACCTTTGTCGCTCATTCGGAAGCAATCGATCCGATTCCTCACTCACCGGAAGGAGAATGCCATGTCC
>NZ_JBXWKZ010000092.1:0-235 GCF_058191515.1 Staphylococcus sp. CoH_129_LAB_1
GGTCAAATGCTCTGCCTGGTTGCGCATGCTCAAGTATTGCAATTGCTGCTTGTTGTTCTGAACGGACCTTCGGCTGGTAGTTGACTCCGTACCAGACACGCAGAAACTTTTGAAGCTGAATGATCTGTTCGCGCTGACCACGGTTTTCCATCCGCGCACTAGACCTAATCTCTACCATTGAGGCCTTCGCGTTTGTCGCCGGATAGGACGGCGTCGGCGATGTCCCTTCATATGC
>NZ_JBXWKZ010000093.1:0-233 GCF_058191515.1 Staphylococcus sp. CoH_129_LAB_1
ACATCAGATAGTGCGTCACTAAGCACAAGCGTATCGGATTCAAGCTCAATGAGTACATCAGACAGTGCGTCAGTAAGTACAAGCGTATCGGATTCAAGCTCAATGAGTACATCAGACAGTGCGTCAGTAAGCACAAGCGTATCGGATTCAAGCTCGATGAGTACATCAGACAGTGCGTCAGTAAGCACAAGCGTTTCTGATTCAAGCTCAATGAGTACATCAGACAGTGCATC
>NZ_JBXWKZ010000094.1:0-232 GCF_058191515.1 Staphylococcus sp. CoH_129_LAB_1
CGAACACAGAAGTTAAGCTCCTTAGCGCCGATGGTAGTTGGACTGACGTTCCGCTAGAGTAGGACATTGCCAGGCAACCACATATGACCGTTAGGTCTTTTTTTGTGGCTGATTTATAATTAATTAAAAAAGTTGTTGACTTTTAAGTTGATAGCGAGTATAATTAATTCTTGTGTTGAAGAAAATGAACATTGAAAACTGAATGACAATATGTCAACGTTAATTCCAATAA
>NZ_JBXWKZ010000095.1:0-229 GCF_058191515.1 Staphylococcus sp. CoH_129_LAB_1
GATAATCATTCAGCATATGCGTTTATCAAACGTCTCATTAAACAATTTGGTAAACCTCAAAAGGTAATTACAGATCAAGCACCTTCAACGAAGGTAGCAATGGCTAAAGTAATTAAAGATTTTAAACTTAAACTTGAATGTCATTGTACATCGAAATATCTGAATAACCTCATTGAGCAAGATCACCGTCATATTAAAGTAAGAAAGACAAGGTATCAAAGTATCAATA
>NZ_JBXWKZ010000096.1:0-226 GCF_058191515.1 Staphylococcus sp. CoH_129_LAB_1
TCCATGGGACAACTCGCTTTAAATTGTCTTTGTAATAAATTGTCTGTTTTATAATACGGTTTACCTATCCTTGTCGTTTTTTTAGGTCTAACTCGGCAGTTTAAATGATGCTTCTGCATAATTCTCTGTACTCTCTTATGATTAATTGATGATGTATAACATTGATTAATCAGTGCTGTAATCTTACGATAACCGTAGGTATAGTGGTTAGCTTCACATAATTCAA